>CAZPAL010000027.1:884-12038 GCA_964584525.1 uncultured Dehalococcoidales bacterium
TAATCATAAGGTGCTGAAAGCTCTGGGTAAAGCCTGAGCCAGGCAACGCCACCGGCTCACATTCTTATGCTGCGCTAGATAACGAATTTGCCGTCTTTATACAGCAGTTGTTCGTCCACCCGGATTTCGCCACCCCCCCGCAAGTCGCAAACCATGTCCCAGTGAATGGCGGAGTCATTGTGGTTGCCGGTTTCGGGATAACCCGCCCCCAGCGCCATGTGGAAGCTGCCGCCGATTTTCTCATCGAAGAGAATCTCCCGGGTAAATTCGGTTATACCGGCGTTCGTGCCGATGGCGAACTCACCCAGGTAGCGCGACCCGGCATCCGTATCCAGCGTTTTCAGCAGAAAGTCCTCGTTCTTGTCAGCCGTTGCCCTGACAACCCTGCCCTCTTCGAACCAAAGACGGATTCCCGTCACTTCCCGTCCACTTTCGATTGCCGGATAAGAAAAGTGGACGTGTCCCGTAGCACTGTTTTCCACCGGCCCGGTGAAGACCTCGCCGTCCGGCATATTGTTCTTGCCGTCGCAGTTGATGAATTTACGCCCGGCGATGGAAAGCCGCAAGTCCGTTCCGGGGCCGACCACGTGTACCCGTTCCTTGCCGGACAGCCAGTCCACTATGCGCTGCTGCTCGGCGGAAACCCTGCTCCAGTACCCTACCGGGTCGTCCATATCGGGCATGCAGGCCCGGTAAACGAAATCCTCATAATCATACAGGCTCATATCGGCATCCTGCGCCATGGCCTGGGTGGGAAAAGGAGCTACCACCCAGCGCAGCGTCCCTTCGCTGGAGCGGCGCATCATAGTTTTCATCAAATCCGTGCGGGCGCGGTCATACCAGACCATTTTCTGCGGGTCCACCCTGGAGAGGGATTTGGTGTTTTCATCGCCCAGTATAGCAAAGCGCGCTTCATATTTATCGGCTATCACGCGCTGCCCTTCATGCACGTATTCTATCTGCTCCCGGCTCCCGTAACGGTACAGCAATTCCATGTGCGAAGCCTGGCGCGGCATCATCACGGGGTGCCCGCCCGCCCGCAGCACCGCGGCAAAGATGGCGCCGGCCAGAGGCTCAGCCGCCGCCGGGCTGTGGATGACGGTCCTGTCACCGGGTTTGATACCTACGGAGTAATTTACCAGTAAATCAGCCAGTTTTTCGATTCTGAAGTCTGCCAATGTGGTTCCTCCTGTGCCCTTGCGATTTGTTATTCGGATAATCTTACCGGTCAGGGGCATAAGATTCAAGCCTACCCAGGTATTCCCCATATGCGGGCTTCTCTTCTCGCGCTCCCAAGTGACAGTCCCCACAGCCTCACCCCCTGCCCACTCTCCAGCGTGGAAAAGGGGTTAAAATTACCGAGAGGGGTTTCACCCCTCCCTAACTCCCCGGTGTTCTCAATGTCGGTTCCGATGGAAATCTGAATCGAGTGTCTTAAGTGTCATGCTGGAAGCCAAGATGAATGGCTAAAGCATCCGGAGGGATGGGGTCACCCGGGCGCTGCTTTTGGCAGGTTTGGCGGAAGATGCCGGCCGGCGTGTTGACTAACAGGTGTAAACGGGATAAACTTTCAGCGTGTAACACAGGCGACTTCGGGAAGATGGAGGTATGGGGTGAAGCTACTGATTATCGGGTGCGGACAGTGCGGCGGCCGGTTGGCTGACGAGTTTGCCCTAATGAATAAAAAAGCCAAAGTCCAGGGGGGCTTCAGCGTTCTCACCAATGTCCTGGCGGTCAACACCGATGTTGCCGACCTGAGCGGGTTGCAGAACATAAAGGCCGATTTTCACCACCGAGTGCTCATTGGTACCAAAAAAACCGGCGGGCATGGCGTCGGCAAGCTGAATGAAATAGGGGCTGATATAGCCCGTTCCGACGGCGACAAGGTTATCGAAGCCATGCGCCTGACACCCAACCTCTCCGACACCGACGCCTTTTTACTCATCGCCGGGGCAGCCGGCGGCACTGGTTCAGGCTCCATCTCAGTTCTAACCCACCTTATCAAGGAACGCTACCTGGACAAGCCGGTTTACAACATGATTGTGCTGCCATTCAAGTTCGAGGAGGCCACCGAAGAACGCTCGGTGTTCAATGTCGGCACCTGCCTCAAGTCCTCTTACCTGGCGGCGGATGCTGTCTTTCTGGTGGACAACCAGCGCTATCTGAAAAAGAATGCTTCCATCCGCCATAACCTGGCCAAAATCAACCGCATGGTGGTCAAGCCTTTCTACAACATGCTGTGCGCCGGAGAAGAAACCGACCCCAAGTATATCGGTTCAAAAGTGCTGGATGCAGGGGATATCATTCAAACCCTGTCGGGCTGGACGGTCATCGGTTATGGCAGGGCCAAAATGCCGCGCTTCAAAACCGCCAAGCTGAATTTCCGCGAAAAGAATTCGGAAACACAGCGCGGCGTGCAGGCTATGGACGAAGCCCTGGCCGACCTTTCGGTCAAAGCCAATCCCACCGAAGCCAAGAAAGCGCTCTACCTGCTCACCGCTCCGCCCAACGACATGAATATGGACCTCATCAACGACCTGTCGTCCACCCTCAAAACCATGGCTACCGAGGCTATCATCCGCAGCGGTGATTACCCCCGGGGGCAAAACGGCGATATCGAAGTGACGGTGGTGCTATCCGAACTGGTCAACTCCCGCAAGGTCATTGATTACTTCAGCCGCACCATCGAATATATTAACCGCGCCCGCCGGCGCCAGAGCGGCGTGGAGTTCGAACAGCTCGGCATGGGAGAGGCCTTCAAGGACATCCCCTCGCTGCTCTAGCCCTCCTGCCGCGGAATATCAAACCGCTGCCTTTAGCACGCAGCGGTTTTGTTATCAGGCACAGTCGCGTACAAGCGTCATTCATCGTCTTCAATAACGTGATCGTCTTCAGGTTCCGGGACGGTGTCGGTGCCGGCTGTCTGGCACATGCGTGACAGCGATTCCATCCTCTCCTGCCTTTTGCGTCTGGCTTCCTGAGCTATCTGGGCATCTGTTTTTGGAATTCCCGCTGCCGTTTCAACCCCTTTATCAGGCTTCGGCGACGCCTCCGGCTCAGTTGCCGGCTCCGCCCTATGGGTTTTTTTAACCGGAGCGGAAATGGTTCGTGCGACGGGAGGCGTAACCGGGGTCGGCCCGGTTTCCGCCCCCTCCGCCGGGGACGGAAACACCACTCCCATGGAACTTCCCCCGGTTAAAATGCGGCCGATATCCTGAGCCGCCCTGCGGGCTGTTTCCGCCGCCAAGCCGGCGGCCCGGGTAGCCTCTTCAGCCGCCAGGCGCACCGAGGCATTTACCTCGTCAGCCCGGGTAATCGCTTCTTTCGAATTCTTGATAGACGCCTCGGCCGTCTGCCTGGCCTCGATGGCTAAAGCCTCGGCTTTTTCCATCTTTTCCCGCGTCAGGGCGTTCCAGCCGCTGATGGATTCGTTGATGGATTCAATCAGCTTCTCGATGCGGTTGACCGATTCCTGCGCGCTCTTGGCGGTCGCCTCAGCCCGTTCTTTCGCCTCGCGGGCCATGCTTTCAGCTCTGGCGGCTGCTTCCTGCGACTGTCTGGAAGCCTGATCCGTTTTCTCCATGGCCTCTTTGGAAACGGCCAGCGCTTCACTGCCGGCCTGGTTCAACGATTTCAAGGCGGCATCGGATGTTTCCTTCACCATGCGTGAGGCTTCCTGGGCGGCCTGCCGGGATTTTTGAGCCGAATCCACCGCTGCCTGCCGCGCGGCGGCGCTGGCTTCCTCCGCCCGCGCTACCGCTCCCTGTGAAGCCTTGATGGATTCTTCAGATGAATGCCGTGCCCACTTGGCGGCTTCATCGGCACGCGTGATGGCCTCTTCGAAAGCGCGCGAGTAGCTGCGCGCTGCTTCCTCGTTAGCTCTGAACTGTTTTTCAGCCTGGCGCAGCATCTCTTTGGAAACCTTGACGGAGTTTTCAGCGATTTCCCGCGTCGTACGGCTAAGGTCCTCGATTCGGGCTGCGGTTTCCTGTGCCAGCCTGAGCGAATCTCCGGCAATCTGGCGGGCGGCGCGGTCGCTTTCTTCAGCCCTGGTCAGGGCTTCACCCGAAAGGCGGGTGGATTCCCGGGCGGCTTCCAGCGATTCCTGCCCTACCCGCTCGACGCGCAGAATGGTTTTCTGGGACTCACTGACGCTGCGTTTTACCTCCTCGCGGGAGTCGTTAACGCTTTTTTCCAGCCTGCGCACAGCGGCTTCAAAATCGCGCATCTGGGTTACAGCCGCATCGGAGGAGCGCCTTGTCGCTTCCTCGGCCGCCGTGTATGCAGCCGCAAAGGATTTCTGGCTGGTCTCGGTCTGCTGCCGGGACAGGCTCGCAGCCTCTTCAGCCAGCTTGAGCGCGCGTTCAAAAGCCCGCCGGCTTTCGTTGGCTTCGTCGCTGGCATTCTGGGATATCTTCTCGGCTTTACGCACCGCTTCCTGGGCTAAACGGGAGGAATTTTCGGCTACTTTTTTGGCGGTTTTCCCGGCATCGCGTGCTTGCTCCAGAGCTTCGCGAATGATGCGCTCGCTGACTTCCGAAGCCCCCTTGACCTCGATGTCTATGTCGTTCACTCTGTCAATGGCATTACGAATCGCCCGGTTGTTGCCTTCGACCGCCTCTACCATCTTTTGATTTTCGCTATCCATATCTGATATTTTATCGGCCATTTTGACCCCCCGGCTAATTTGGCGCCATTCTATAATAGCCGCCTATATTTGGCAACACTAAGTAGAGAACTGATCCAGCTTTTGTTTTACCAGCCGCAGGTTGGCAATGTCTTCCAGGTTATATTCCAGCAGAGTTTTAAGCGCGTCGGTATCGTAATAATTTTTATACCGCCACCACAACCTGACTGCCTGGTAACCGTCGATTCCGGCATGCCGGCGGGGAATGCAGAGGGTCCTCTCTACCGCCTTCAAGCCCCCGTAGAGCTGGCGCCGGTGGCACAGGCTCATCACGTCGCAGTGCCGGTAAGCGCGCTCAAGATCCAAACCCAGCCGCTGCTTGATGAAAGGCAGATCGAAGCGGGTGCCGTTATAGGTGTGGAGAACACTTACCCCTTGCAGAGCTTGCGTTATGTTATCTTCTGTTATGTCATGCTCCACGTATTGAAAAACCAGTTCCTTTTGATGCTCCACCACCAGGATGCCCACCACGGTTATAGCGCAGCATTCTGCGTACAACCCGGTGGTTTCGATATCAAGATAGGCGTCCATCTCTTATCCCCGCTTTGTTTCCGCCTGAAATTATAGCATTCCGGGGACCGGCAGGCATTGCTCATGAAACCCTGCCTGGCAGAGTCGAAATGCAGATGATGCCGGCGGCCGGTTTAAGCGACAGCCTTTCCGGCCGGGGTGATGCGGCCGCTTCTAACTATCATTCCGCCCACCCTTACCAGCGCATAGATTATATCTGGGCATCGCCGGACATCCAGGTACCGTATTCGGAAGTGATTTTCTCGACCGCTTTCGACCATCACCCGGTGGTTGCCGTCATTTTTTTACGCTGATATTCCCGCTCGTGTGTCCCCCACGTACCTGCCCCCTCTCCAGCGTGGAGGGGGGGGTTCACCGATACCTTCCGGCCACCGGGATGGACAACTTCCATGTTTGACACGCCGCGCCGCCCTGTTATAATTCTCCACCATAACAAGTGGAGAAATGATAAACCCGGAGGGGCCGGCGGAGGCCCGCCCGGGATTATATGCTACCCGTAATCGTCCTGCTGCTGGTGTTGCTGCTTATCGCCCTCAGGCGTATAGGCAGCTTGCGGTTTCAAATCTGGCAGGTGATGTTGCTGGGTGCGCTGGCGGTGCTGTTGACCGGACAGATTACACCGGCTGAGGCGTTTCGGGCCGTCAACTTCGAAGTGCTCCTTTTCCTGGTCGGGATGTTCGTGGTGGGGGAGGCGCTGGCGCGTTCCGGTTTGCTGGAGCAGCTTTCGTGCCGACTCTTCAGCCGCGCCCGCAGCGGAAAAATGCTGCTTCTGCTGGTCGTTCTGGCGATGGGGCTGCTCTCAGCCCTGATGATGAACGATACGCTGGCCGTCATCGGTACGCCGGTGGTACTGATGCTGGCCCTGAAAAACCGGATTCCCGCCAAAGCTATGCTGCTGGCTTTGGCTTTCGCTATCACCATCGGCAGCGTTATGAGTCCCATCGGCAATCCGCAAAATCTCCTAATTGCCCTCAGCGGGGGCATGGCCAACCCGTTCGTCACCTTTGCCCGCTATCTTGCCATACCTACGTTCATCAACCTGCTGGTGGCCGCGGCGCTGCTTTTCCTTGTGTATAGACCAGCTTTCAGACAACCTGTGACCGCCGGTGCCGTGTGCGCCCTGGCCGATCCTGCGCTGGGCCGCGTCGCCCGCATCTCACTGGGGCTGGTAATAGCCGTGATTCTGGTTAAAATCGCGCTGGTACTCATTGATACTCCTGGCAACCTCAGCCTGCTGTATATCGCCCTGGCCGGCTCGCTGCCGGTGATGCTCTTCAGCCGCCGGCGCATGGAGATAGCCAGAGGCATCGATTGGCCCACCATCGTCTTTTTCGCTGCCATGTTCGTCCTGATGGCAAGCGTCTGGAACAGCGGGTTGGTGCAGTCTGTCAACCAGAGCCTGAAACTCGATTTTAGTAACCAGGGAGTGATACTGGGCCTCAGCGTAACCGCCAGCCAGTTAATCTCCAACGTACCGATGGTGGCGCTCTACCTGCCGCTGCTGATCCGGGCAGGAGCGGATGCGGCCAGCCTGATGGCGCTGGCCGCCGGCAGCACCATCGCCGGCAACCTGACCATCATGGGCGCGGCTTCCAATGTCATCATCATTCAGAACGCGGAGCGCAAATCGGGCGAAACGCTCAGTTTCTGGGATTTTTTCCGCATAGGCGTTCCCCTGACAATCATGAACATCCTCGTTTACTGGTTATATTTTAAACTTATAATGTGAGGTGGTTGCCATGTATCATGTGGCAGAGTTTCTAGCCGAACTCTCCTGCCGCCAGGGGCCTTGCGTCATATATACAACCCAGAAAAATGAGATAGAAAGATACATGGGCCAACCTGCGGCGCGGGAAATCGAAGCCCTGGCGCTGTCTCCTGAGCCTTAACCGCGCATCAGGTGCTGGCTATATGGCTGCGGGCGGCCATGCGCCCCCAGTAGAAGAAGCCTAACGAGCTGACCAGCGCCGCCAGGCCGATGATGCCCCAGACAGCCATTGAGTTTCGCGGGAAGGTGTCCATCAGCACGCCGCCCATTAGCGGCCCCATGGAGATACCAGCGGTCTCGCTGAGGCCGAAAAAGCCCATGTAGCGCCCGCGCCAGTTGGTGGGCGAAAGTTCGCCCACGACAGCCAGAGTGGTTGGCGCCACCACGATTTCACCCAGAGTGATGCCAATCATAGCCATCACCGCCACGCCGTAAACACCCACCAGCCCCATAATGCCGTATCCCATGGCATATAATACCGCACCCAGCATGAGCGCCGAGCGTTTGGAAATGCGGTCCACCAGGCGCGCCACCGGGTACTGGAACACTACCACCATCAGGCCGTTGACGGTGAGCAGCGTTCCGTATTGACCGGTAGTGAAGCCGGCCCATTCAACGCTGAATACCGACAGCGTGGAGCCCGTCTGACCCATAGCCAGGAACAGCAGCCCGCACAAAATAGTGAAGGCCAGAAAAGTCCTATCGCGCCCGGCGGCGAAAGTGCTCTTGAGAGACACGTGCAGGCCGTCACCCACGAACGATTCTTTGACCTTGAATACGACAACCCCCAGCACTATGATGCTCATCAACATTCCCACGCTGAAAAGCCAGGCGTAGGACATTCCGATAAGCAGGTAGCCGCCCAGAGCGGGGCCGGCCGCCCACCCCAGGTTTTGCCCCATGCGCAGCAGCCCATTGGCCTCGGCCAGGCGCTGCTTGGGGCAGAGGTCAACCACCATCGCCTGGATGGATGGCCGCTGCATCATCAGCGAAACGCGCACCAGCGTGTAAACTGTTATGATAAGCCATACCGCCGACTCGGTGCCTACGGCCACCGCCATCAGCGCGTAAAACACCACGCTGGCTGCCACACTGACGATGAGCAGCGGCCTGCGGCCCAGGCGGTCGCATAGTGCTCCGGCATAAATCTGCACCATGGCCGAGAGCAACCCGCTGAAAAGCACTATCACGCCTACAATGGTCATGGAAAGCCCGCGGTCGGTGTGCAGGTAGAGCGCAATAAAAGGCAGGCTGATGGAAAAACCGGCCGAGTTTAGAAAACCGATGAGCGTAATCACCCATATTCCGGGCGGAAAGCGCCCGGTGAGAGCTCTGTATTTACCCGCTATATTTAGTGGTATCTCTTTCATAATAAAAAATTAAAGCCCCCTTCAAGGGACCCTCTGGTGGTGAACCTCACGCCGTCTCGGCGGCCGGGAGTCTTCCCGTTGTATTGAGTTTCTATGCTTTTATATTCCGTTACAAATCAAATTTCAACGAACAATTCTACCCGCAAACGGAATACAATGCAAACGCCCGGCGAGGCGGGGTTGCAGGTTGCGGGTAACTTTTGATAGACTGTAACGTCACGGGCCGCTAGCTCATTTGGTAGAGCACCTGACTTTTAATCAGGTGGTGCTGGGTTCGAGCCCCAGGCGGCTCAGATACAATCCCCCCGGCCTGCCGGATTTCTCCATTCATATACCACTGCCCTCCATCAACCTCCATTGATTGACATCAGGTGTATAATGTTACCACTGTATTGCGGGAGGTAAGTTGGTGAAGAGATTACTCGCGATTTCAACGGTATTTATGTTCGTCTTTGGAACGCTATTTTTCAGCCCTCAAAGCTGTTGCGGCGACATCGGTGATTCCACTCCCCCTCCCGATTTTAACCAGTTAAACTGATATTTTCATTAATGATCAACCCGGGCGCCATGGATGGTTTCAAACGCGGGGATAAAATAGATGTGGTGGGGAGAAATGCCGGCCCGGAGTCTCAATTCATTCCAAAACTTACCTTCAGTGGCTGCGTGGTGATGCCCGCCGGGCAGATGATGCTGCCGCTCGGTTCCGACGGCACCTCCACTTTCATGCCATCCTATTAGAATCTTTTTCTCATCCGCCGGGCGGTTTGGGCGCCGGGACGGCGTTGGCCTCCCGGGTAACCTTGCGTACGTAGGAGAAAATGTCCACCAGGGTGGAAGTCAGCGGGACTATCAGTATCAGCCCCCACAACCCCCACAGCACGCCTCCGGTGGCCATCAATGCCAGGATGAGCGCGGGATGCAACCGCAGACAACTCGACATTATCCTGGGTACCAGCAGATTGTTTTCGACCAACTGGATGACGACGGCGAGCAGCAGCACCCAGAACACCTTGTCCGGCGCCAGCGCCAGCGTCACCAGCGCCATCACCGCTCCTCCGATGATAGGGCCGATGGTGGGAATCATCTCGCAGAAACCGTTTAACACCGCCAGCGGGGCGGCGAAGGGCACGCCTATAATGAGCAGGCTGACCAGCGACATGCTGCCCACGACGCTCCCCAGAATCAACTGGCCGCGCAGGTAGCGCCCGAAGACGCATTCGATAATATTGACGATGTTTTTGGTATGCTTGCCGGCATCGGCCGGTAATTCGGCGTAGATATTGCGCCAGATTTTCTCGCTGTCTTTGAGCAGATAAAAAAGAAAAAGCGGGACCACCACGAACCCGAAGATGACGCCCAGTGAACTCAGCAACTGGGTCACCATCGGTTTTCCGCCGGCAAAAGAATTTGTCAGGGTGCCCGCCAGGTCTGCTCCTATCCCATCCACCACCGCATCCACCTGGTCGCGCATGCCTTCGGGAAACTTGTCACGGATGGATTGCGTCCACTGCTGCCCCCGGTCTATAATTTCGCTGATAATTTCGGAGGCATTGGAAACCATCTCGCCGGATGTGTGCAGCAGTGTGGTGACGAAGACGAACACGCCGAATGCCAGAACGCCCAGCACCAGGATTAAAATCAGAAAGATAGCGAAAGCGCGCTTGCCGCTCTCCCACCTGCCTTTGAACGGCATAAGGCGCTCAATGAACCTCACCACCGGCCAAAAAAGGTAAGCCATCACCAAGCCGAGCATGAATGGAAGCAACGTCATGCGCCACGTGTACAGGACAGCCAGGATAACGAAAGTCACCAAGAAGAAAAAAGCGTAGCGCCAGTTGCGCTCAGCGAATGCCCTTACTTCCACCGCCGTCCCTTTCGCCGGGGTCGAGCCGTATCCGGATGCCGAATTTTTTTACTTTAAGGTTTGACGTATCAGCACGCTCCGCGGTTATCGTGTGCGGCCTGCATTTGGGTTTTGAGCCTTTCGATTGCCCCGGCGGTGCTTCTCCCCGCTTCGTGCGCTTTGGCTTTTATGATGGCCCTGGTTTCGAACCCTGAATTGGGCGCGGAAATAACCCCCACGGCCAAACCTACCAACAGCCCCGCAGCGAAACCTACCCAGATGATATTCCTACAGTTATCAGCCATGATTAACCCCCAGGCAGTCCTTACCTTCAGCCGCCTTTACATTTTGGAGCACTCGTGGGCATTATAGGCGAAGCCGGATTAAGGAATCATAAATTATGCCGAAAAATCATTACATTCTTATCACATATAAAGCTTCATACCGGGCATATGTTTTCGGGAAAACGAGGACGGGGCGGCAAGCCGAGGCATACTCTGCTGTATTCTGAGCATATCTCCGCTCCCAGTATCAGGATGAAGGCCACATAGTAGGTGAACACCAGCAGGATTATTATCGAGCTTACCGAACCGTACACCAGGTCGAAACGCGAAAAACTGCTGAAATATATCATCATGAACACGCGGGCCAGGGTAAAAGCTACGGCGGAAAAAAGCGCGCCAGGCCATACATAACGCCAGTGTGTTTTGATATTAGGTATAGTTTTATAGCTCAGTAAAAAAACCAGAAATATCAGCACGAACCCCAACACGTTTATCAGTATCCCGCCGGCAGCCACTCCCCAGGCACTGAACGAGGAAAACACGGCGGTGGCGGTGATGACCAGGTAGAAAAAAAGGGACGCGCTGAGCGACATGCCCAGTTCGCGCAGCTTGCGGATATGGAAAGGATGCCGGATATTGAGCCCCCAGGCCCGGTTGACCCCCCGGTTGAC
>CAZPAL010000028.1:0-11900 GCA_964584525.1 uncultured Dehalococcoidales bacterium
AGGGCTTTATCCCAATATCCTGACCGATATTTTCGAGGGCGGAGTGGCGCCCATCCTGCGCCTTATCGGCGCTTAGGAGAGATATTAGCTTGAACCTGTCGTTGTTAGCACCTGAAATAGCCGTCGCGGCCACCGCCGCGACAGTCGTGCTGCTTGACCTTTTCACCAGGCGCAAGGGCTGGCTGACGTGCGTCAGCCTGGCCGGCATTGCTGCAGCCGCGGCTCTGACCATCCCGCTGGCCGGGCGCGAATCACAACCCATCTGGAACGGTTTGCTGGCGCTGGACGGGCTGGCGGTATTCTTCAAACTCTTCGTACTGGGGCTGGTCTTCATGGTGATACTGGCCTCTATAGACTACATGCGCAACCTGAGCCGTTTCCACGGCGAGTATCATGCCCTCATCCTGCTGGCCGGTCTGGGCATGATGCTGCTGGTGTCCGCTATAGACATCATGGCTGTTTTCGTTGCGCTGGAGCTGGTAGCCATCTCGTTTTACGCACTCACCGGTTTGCTTAAAACCGACCGCTCGAGCGAAGCCGCGCTTAAATACATGCTGCTGGGCGGTATCAACTCCGCCATCCTGCTCTACGGGCTGGCGCTGGTTTTCGGGTTCACGGGGCACACCGGACTAGCCGACATCTCTAGCAGTCTCCAGGAGCTTCCGGCAGGCTCGCTGGCAGACAGCCCCGGGTTAATTCTCGGCCTGGTGCTTATTCTGGCTGGTTTTGGCTTTAAAACGGCCGCAGTGCCATTCCACATGTGGGCACCCGACGTTTATGAAGGTTCTCCTACCCCCGTTACCCTCTACCTGTCAACTGCCAGCAAACTGGCGGGAGTGGCGGTGCTGCTGCGCGTGCTGCTGACAGCCTTCCTCCAGCCGTCCGGGTTGAGCCATGACTGGGGCGTCATCATAGCCGCCATCAGCGCGGCGGGGATGACGCTGGGCAACCTGCTGGCGGTCCCCCAAGTCAACATCAAGCGCCTGCTGGCTTATTCCGGTATCGCCCAGACCGGTTACATGCTGATAGCCATCGCTTCGCTGGGATACGCCGCCGCCGCATCGAGCGCCACCCAGACCGGGCTGCTGTTCTACGCCGGGGCTTTTGCGCTGGCGGAACTGGCGGCCTTCAGCGCTGTCATCGCCGTTTCGCAGACCATCAAGAGCGACCTAATCCAGGATTACACCGGGTTGGGGCAACGCGCGCCGTTGATAGCCATTGCGCTAAGCGTTGGGCTGCTTTCACTGATGGGGTTGCCGCTCACCGCGGGCTTCATTGCCAAATATTACATTTTCAGCCAGGCTGCCAGCAGCGGTTTGCTGTGGCTGGTCGTCATCGGGGTAATCAACACCGTCATTTCGGCCTACTATTATCTGAACGTCCTGCGGGTGATGTGGATGGGCAAGGCCGCAAACGACACGCCGGTCGGGTTGTCAGCCGGTCCCAAACTGGTGATGGCCCTTTCGGTGCTGGCGGTGCTGGCCGCCGGAGTGCTGCCGGTGTGGGGCATCAAGCTGGCCGAGTTCGGCACCCGGCTGCTCCTGCCCTGACGTGAGCGGGCTTAAAAACAAAAGAGCGCCTTCAGGCGCTCTTTTGTTTATCGAACCCCGGGACTAAAGACGGTCTTTGACGCTCTTGCGGCTGAAAACCCTTTTCCAGCTGCCGCCCTTGCGCCGCATCTCGGTCAGGCGCGGTATGTAACTGATAAAAGGAACCAGTATCAGCAGTGTGGAATATATTATGTAAGGGGTGTTGTCGTAGATGAGCCAGGCCACGAAGGGGAAGCTCAGCATGGCCAGCCCGTAGCTGATGGTCGGGACTTTGGTGAGTGCCAGAAAAACAGCAAAACAGGCCAGGCCGACGGGGATACACCAAGGCATCAGGAAAACGATGGCGCCGATGGCCGTCGCTCCGCCCTTGCCGCCCTTGAAGCGCAGCCACACCGGGAAGTTATGACCCAGCACGGCTATCACGCCGGCGGCCATCTCCAGCAGCATGGGGTCGGCCATGACGGGGGTTCCCAGCCAGCGGGCCAGGCCCACCGCGGCGGAACCCTTGGCCATGTCCACCACCAGCACGGTCATGCCGTAGGCCAGCCCCAGGTTGTAGATGCTGTTCATGGCGCCCATGTTACGGCTGCCCACCTGGCGGATATCAACCCCTTTTTTAACCCGCCCGGCGATATAGGCGCTGGGAATCGACCCCAGCAAATAGGCGGCTACCACGGCGATGATGACGGCAGATATTTGATTCATCTTTCCCTCCGCTCTATCAGAGCTCTGTCCCACTGCCGGTAAAATCCCGGATATTCAGGCGCAACCGGGGGGCCCCGTTCCATTCGTCCAACTCGAAATTATATACGATATCCAGCGGCACATCCATATCCTCGGAACGCGCCCCAATATGGAATGCCACCGCGTCCCGGGTAATCCCGCCCTGCCTCACCTTAAGGCGCAGATGGCGCCCTTCGCTGCCCATGGGGCGCGCCTCCACCACCCTGACCCCGCAGGAGAGGAAGAGCGGGGCCGGGTTATCCTGCCCGAAGGGAGCCATCTGCTGAAGTAGCCGGTAACCCGCCAGGCTGAGGTCTGACAGGCGCACGCGGGCGTCGATTTCCAGTTTGGGCCGCAGGTCAAGCCCAGCCAGTTCAGCCGCGGCGATGGCGTCAAGCTTCTCCAGCACCGCATCAAGGTTGGTGGTGGGCAGGCCGAATCCGGCTGCCTGGGCATGCCCGCCGAAATGGCTCAGCTGCCCGGCGCACTGCGCCAGCGCCTGGTTGATGTTGAATTCGGGGATGCTGCGGCACGAGGCATGGCAGATTTCATCACCCCGCTGGACGACAACCGAAGGCAGGTTGAACTCTTCGGTCAGCTTGCCGGCCACCAGCCCCAGTATGCCCCCGGGGAAATCAGCATGGGACGCAACCAGTATCGGGCCAATCCCGCGCGCAACCACCTGTTCCCGCGCCACGACATAAGCCGCCGAGGTGAGCCTTTGCCTTTCACGGTTTTGTTCGCCCAACCCAATCGCCAGTTGGCGGGCCTCCGTTTCCGATTCCGTCATCAGCAGACGGTAACTGGAGATGGCGTGCTCCAGCCGCCCGGCGGCGTTGAGGCGCGGCGCCAGCGCCCATGAGATATTATCCGAGTTGATTTTCTCCAGGTTAACCCCGGCCTGCAGTGCCAGCTCCGTGACCCCCGGCTGCCGGCAGGTCCGCAGACCGGCCAGTCCCTGAACCACCAGAAACCGGTTTTCCGACAGCAGCGGCACCATATCCGCCACCGTCCCCAGAGCCACCAGATACAGGTACTGTTCAACCTCGGCCTCGCGCCCCATGCTGCGGTAAAGCGCCGAAAGCAGCTTGTAAGCCACCCCGACCCCAGCCAGTTCTGTAAAGGGATAGCGCGAATCGGAGCGGTGCGGGTTCACCACCGCCGTTGCCGCCGGCAGTTCGTCCCCCGGCAGGTGGTGGTCGCTGATGATGACATCCACCCGGCTACGGGCGATTTTGGCTACCTGCTCAACGCCTGTAACACCGCAATCGGCGGTGATAATCAGGCTGACTCCCTTTTCCTTAAGTTCGTTGAGGGCGTAGCTGTTGAGGCCGTGCCCCTCCTGCAAACGGTGCGGGATATACGGCTCAATCTGCCCGCCCAGG
This sequence comes from uncultured Dehalococcoidales bacterium, assembly GCA_964584525.1. Taxonomy (GTDB): domain Bacteria; phylum Chloroflexota; class Dehalococcoidia; order Dehalococcoidales; family UBA1222; genus CAZPAL01. Next base: position 3,659 of record CAZPAL010000028.1, read on the forward strand.
GCGCTGATGCCCTTGACCAGCAGGGCGGTGGCGGTGATGCCGTCAACGTCGAAGTCCCCATAGACGGCCATTTTCTCTCCGGTCAGCAGGCCGCGGTAGATACGCGCCACCGCCTCCGGCATATCGGGCAATAGCATGGGGTCCCCGCACAACCGGGAACCGGGGTTCAAAAAGAGTTCGGCTTCTCCCGGGTCTGTCAGGCCGCGGTTATAAAGAAGCTGGCGGATAATCGGGGCGAACGCCGCCCGCAGCAGGGGGTGTCCGGATGGTATCGGCGGATGGATATGCCAGCGGTACCGGTTCAATATCAAACCCTGTCCAGGGAACGCAGAATGAGGCTGGAATTATGGCCGCCGAAGCCGAATGAGTTGGAAAGTGCGGTTTTTACTGCCGCGCGACGGGCACAATTGGGTACGTAGTCCAGGTCACATTCCGGGTCGGGCGTCTCCAGGTTAATCGTGGGAGGAATGATGCCCTCCTGGATTACTAAAGCGCAGATGGCCGCCTCCAGGGCGCCGGCGGCGCCGATGAGGTGGCCGGTCATGGACTTGGTACTGGACACGGGGATGCGATAAGCGTCTTGGCCCAGTGCTGCTTTCAGAGCGCGGGTTTCCATACGGTCATTGAGAGGAGTGGACGTGCCGTGAGCGTTGATGTAATCCAGCTCAGCCGGCCCGATTCCGGCCCGGCGCAGAGCCAGCGCGATGGCGCGGGCCGCTCCCTCACCGCTTTCGAGGGGTTGGGTGATATGGAATGCGTCGGCGCTGGCCCCGTAACCCGCCACTTCGCAGTAGATATGTGCTCCACGCGCTTGGGCGTGTTTCAGTTCTTCCAGCACCAGAATAGCTGCTCCTTCGGCAATCACGAACCCGTCATGGCCGATATCAAAGGGGCGGGAAGCAGCCGGCGGGTCTTCGTTGCGGGTGGAAAGGGCTTTAAGGGCATTGAAGCCGGCAAAACCCAGCGGGTTGATGATTGATTCGCTGCCGCCGGCGAACATCACCGGAGCGTCGCCGCGCCGGATGAGTTCATAGGCGATGCCGATGGCGTCGGCACCGGAGGCGCAGGCTGAGGTGGTACAGAAATTGGGCCCCTTGACCCCCAGCGCAATCGAGACCTGGGCTGCCGCCATATCGGCAATCATCATGGGCACGGTGAAAGGGCTGACGCGGTCCGGCCCTTTTTCAATCACCACCTTGGCCTGCTCGAAAAGCGTGTTCAGCCCTCCGATACCGCTGCCGATGATAATGCCGACCTCGTTCTGGTTTTCTTCGCCGATATTTATGCCGGAAGCGGAGAGTGCTTCGCGGCTGGCGGCTACCGCCAGTTGGGTGAAGCGATCCATGCGCCGGGCTTCCTTGGCCCCCATATAGGCTGCCGCGTCGAAGCCCTTCACCTCGCCACAGAAGCGAGTAGCGTGGCCGGTAGCATCAAAAAGGGTTACACAATCGATGCCCGACCTGCCGGCGACCAGCCCCTGCCAGGTGGCGCTTACATCCAGACCGAGGGGGCTGATAATACCGATGCCGGTTACGGTTACTCTGAAATCGTTACGCATGTTTTAATCCTGAAAATATAGTCTAATTGGATGGAACTTTAGCACAAAACCCGGTTTTGGCTCAAGTTTACGGCTGCGTGGCACAAACAGGGCTGCGCAGCATGGAATAGAGCGGAAACTCAGTACCCGGCATACAGGTTTCGTGCACGACGCTGAAACCCAGGTGCTGGTAGATGCTCACATTACGCTGGCTCTGTGTCTCCAGGTAGCAGGGCATGCCGCGCTGGTCGAGTTTTTGCAGCATGGGTCTCACCAACAGGCTGGCGTAACCCTTCCCCTGCTGCCCGGGCGCCACCGCCAGCAGTTCCAGATAGCAGTGCCGGGCGGGTGCGTATTGATTGCGAATTTTGTTGCAGAAATCTATACCCTGGGCGTCTTTGACCAGAAAGCGCCAGCCGCAGCGAAGCGGCAGAAAAGGGTACCCGGCCCGTACGGCATTCCAGAAACTCTCCTTGGCGCTCGAAAAAGCCCATACCGCCACCGCTTCACAGTCGGGGGAGGTGGTATAAGCGTCTCCCCCGCTTAAGATACACATGCGCAGATAGTATTCGAAAGCGAAGTGCAGGTTGGCGCGCTTTTTGCGGTTGGGAATCAGGAACAGAGTAGGCGGGTCGTCGGCGAACGCACCGGCGCAAGCGGCTGCTGCACGCTCGACAGTATCCAATTCAATCCGGGTCAAGCCCGAAATCAGTATCATATAATCGGCAGGTCTATATGATACCCCTTCAGGGTATCTCTGAGCAAGGCCGCGGTTTTATCGTCGGCCTCGGTCAGCGGCAATCTCAAACCGCCCACGCCGAAACCAATGTGGTTGAGTGCGTATTTGAGCGGGATGGGATTGGAAATCACGAAAAGCGCTTTGAAAAGCGGCACCAGGTGGCGGTGGATGCGGGCTGCCCCGCCGGTATCGCGGATGACAAATCTTTCAATCATCTCTTTTATCTGCGCGCCAACCAGGTGCGAAGCCACGCTTATTACTCCATAGGCCCCCAGTGCCATCATGGGCAGGGTATCACCGTCGTTGCCGGACCAGACGATAAAGTCTTCACGCGCGCCGTGAATGATGCGCGCTATCTGTTCCATGTCGCCGGAAGCCTCTTTTACCCCTACGATATTGGGAATCCGGCTCAGCCTGACGACGGTATCGGCGGCCAGATTGGTGACGGTGCGGCCGGGCACGTTATAGAGGATGCAGGGCAGCGAAGTTGCTTCGGCGATGGTTTTGAAATGGCGATAGAGCCCCTCCTGGGTGGGTTTATTGTAATAAGGCACGACCAGCAGGCAGGCGTCCACGCCCCATTTCTCGGCTTTGACGGTGTTTTCACGGGCTTCTTCGGTGCTGTTGGCGCCGGTGCCGGCGATGACCGCGCCGCGCTCGCCCACCACCGATTTGATTTCGGCGAAGAGGGCATGCTCTTCTTCCCAGGTGACGGTCGGGGATTCCCCGGTGGTGCCCACCACCACCAGACCGTCACTGCCGGAATCCAGCAACGCCAGCGCCAGCTTCCTGGCCTGTTCATGGTCAACCGCTCCGTCGGCCTGGAACGGCGTGACCATAGCCGTGATAAGACGGCCCAGTTCTCTACCGTTCTTCACGATTTCCTCCCGGGTTTAACCATTCCCGTTTGACCATCTCTTCCGCTATCTGAACGGCATTGAGAGCCGCTCCCTTGCGGATATTATCGGCCACCACCCACATCACCAACCCGTTGGAGCAGGATACGTCGCGCCGGATGCGCCCTACAAAGACCTCATCGGTGCCGCCGGACATCCAGGGATGAGGGTACAGGCTGATACTGGTATCATCCAGCAGTTTGACGCCCGGGGCCTGTATCAGCAGGCGTTTGGCTTCTTCCGGCGTCATGGAACGGCTGAACTCCACCGACACGGCTTCGCTATGGCCGGTAAAAACCGGCACGCGAGCGCAGGTAGCCGAGATCAACATGCCCTCGGCATGCATGATTTTGCGCGTCTCTTCCACCATTTTCCATTCTTCTTTGGTATACTGGTTATCCAGGAATACATCTATCTCAGGCAGCACGTTGAATGCTATCTGGTGGGGATAGACATGCGGCACCACGCCCTGCCCGTTCAGCACCTGCCGGCTCTGAGCGGTAAGTTCCTCCACCGCCGCCGTCCCGGTGCCGGAAACAGACTGAAAGGTGGTCACCACGATACGCCTGATGGGATTTGCCTTGTGCAATGGGTTCAGCGCCACCACCATCTGGATAGTTGAGCAGTTCGGGTTGGCGATGATACCTTTGTGCAGAGGGATATCATCGGCATTGATTTCAGGAACTACCAGCGGGACGGAGGGGTCCATGCGGAAAGCGGCGCTGTTATCTATCACCACCGCCCCCGCTCTGGCTGCGATGGGTGAAAAGTAGCGGCTTATCTCGGCTCCAGCCGAAAAAAGAGCGATGTCCACTTCGGCAAAAGAATCCGGTGCGGTTTCTTTCACTTCCAGCTCTTCGTGATTGAAATATACCTTTTTACCCGCCGAGCGGTCGGAGGCGAACAACTGCATGGTAGCCACCGGAAAATTGCGCTGCTCGAGCACCTTGATGAATTCCTGCCCCACCATTCCGGTTGCGCCTACGATGGCCACGCGGTATCCGTTCATCATTCCTCCTGCAAGCCGAGCAAGCTATCCAGCCCCGAAACCAGCCCCGGATGGCTGGCAACCCGGCGTACCGCCAGCATAACGCCGGGCATATAACATTCCCGGCTGACGGCGTCGTGTTTGATGGAAAGCGTCTGTCCTGCCGTTCCGAATATTACTTCCTGGCGGGCGACTATGCCCGGTAGGCGGATGCTGTGGATGGGAATCCCATCCTTTAGCTGCCCGCGGCTGTCGTGCCGGATGTTGTCGCAGGCCGGAAGTTTGAAAGCCTGGGAGCGTCCGGTGGCTATCATGCGGGCGGTGGTTAGCGCCGTGCCGGACGGGGCGTCCAGTTTCTGGTCGTGGTGCTCTTCGATGATTTCAGCCTGGTCGAAATAACGCGCCGCCCTGGCGGCCAGGTGCATCATTACTACGGCGCCCACGGCAAAGTTGGAGGCGACCACCGCTCCCACCCCTCCCTGCCGCGCTAACCGGTCTATGGCCTGTAGGGTCTCGGCTGAAAGCCCGGTGGTACCGCTTACCAAGTGGATGTGGCGGCTGGTAACCGCCTCTGCCATCGGCAGGACGGCAGCGGCCACGGAAAAATCTACCACCACATCGGGGCAGGTAAGTTCCAGCAGGCCGGCCAGCCCGCAGCCGGCAGGAATCCCGGCCGAACCATCCGGAAGCATCAATTCCGGGCCGGCCAGGTGCGCGTCAACCGCCCCCACCGGCTGCATGTCCGGCTCCCGGCACAGGGCAGCGATTACCGTCTGCCCCATTTTACCGGCGGCCCCATGAACCAAAACGCGGATAGCTGACACGACCGTACTCCCGAATGCCTTTATGGACGGGGATTGAAAGAAGGGCGCTGGGCCGGCGGAGGTCCGTTGAAGTGCCGTGGGGGACCGCCGCGGTTGAACTCTCGCGGAGGCCTTGGCTGGCTGTCAGGCACCAGCACCGCCCGGCGAGACAGGTTTACCCGACCCTGATTATCGATTTCAATCACCTTGACAGTGATTTCATCGCCGATTTTTACCGCGTCTTCCACTTTTTCCACGCGGTGGTCGGCCAGTTCGCTGACATGCACCAGACCGTCTTTGCCCGGCAGGATTTCCACGAAAGCGCCGAAGCTCATCAGTCGCACCACTTTACCAGTGTAAATCTCCCCTACCTTGACCTCGCGCACCAGGTCCTCGACCATCTTGAGGGCTTTGCGGGCGGCTTCTTCGTCGGCGGAGCCAATCACTACCGTGCCGTCGTTGTTGATATCGATGGTGGTCTTGGTTTCCTCGGTGATAGCCCTGATGGTCTTGCCGCCGGGGCCGATGACGGTGCCGATTTTCTCAGGGTCGATACTGATTTTGTACATGCGCGGCGCGTACTTGGACAGTTCCGGACGGCTCTCGGCGATGGCCTGGCGCATAGCAGCCAGTATGTGGGAACGCGCCTCTTTGCCCTGATGCAACGCCTTCTCCAGCATGTCCAGCCCTACGCCTTTGGTTTTTATATCAAGTTGAAGAGCGGTGATGCCCTGGGCGGTTCCCGCCACTTTGAAGTCCATGTCGCCGTAGTTGTCTTCGTTGCCCTCGATGTCGGTCAGCACTTCGTATTCACCGTTGGCGCCGGTCACCAGACCCAGGGAAATGCCCGCCACCGGGGACTTGATGGGGATGCCGGCGTCCATCAGGGAAAGGGTTGATGCGCATGCGGAGGCCATTGAGGTGCTGCCGCTGGAACTGAGTACTTCTGAAACCAGGCGGATAGTATAGGGAAACTGCTCTTCCGAGGGAATGATCGGAAACAGCGCCCGGCCGGCCAGCGCGCCGTGCCCGATTTCGCGCCTTCCGGGGGTGCCCACACGCTTGGTTTCGCCATTGGAAAAGGGCGGGAAGTTGTAGTGATGCAGGAAGCGTTTGGTTTCTTCGATACCCAGCCCGTCCAGTTTCTGCTCCTCGCGCATCGAGCCCAAGGTGGTGATGGTGAGTACCTGGGTTTCGCCGCGGGTAAATAGCGCCGAGCCATGTACGCGCGGGATTATTCCGACCTCGCAGGCCAGTGGCCGAACTTCGTTCAGCGCGCGCCCGCTGAGGCGCACCTTTTTGGTCAGTATGGAGTTTCGAATTTCAAACTTGATGCGCTGGTCCAGAGCGCTCATGATATCAGATTCGCTGAAGTTTTCCTTAAGCTCGGCCAGTAATTCACGTTTGAGCGCTTCCAGGTGCGGCTCCCTGAGCTGCTTGGTGGGATAGCTCATGGCTCGGGCCAGCCGGTCGCCAAGCACGCGGATGACGGCGGCTTCCAGTTCAGGCCTGCTTTCCACTACCGGCGCTGATTCCTTGGGTTTGCCCAGTTCGGCCACGATTTTTTGCTGGAAAGTGATGATTTCCTGGTTGGCCTGGTGGGCGAAGCGCATGGCTTCGGCAACGATATCTTCGCTGACTTCCTTAAGCCCGGCTTCAATCATCACCACGGCCTTGGAGGTGCTGGCTACTACCAGGTCCAACGCGCTGTTTTCCATCTCGGGCAGCGTCGGATTCAGCACCAGTTGGCCGTCGATGTATCCCACACGGCAGGCTCCTACCGGGCCTTCGAAAGGCACTCTGGACATTCCCATGGCGATGGAACTGCCGATGATGGAAAGGATGTCCGGGTCGTTCTCGCGGTCGGCTGAAAGCACGGTGATGATGACCTGAATCTCGCGCCGCCAGTTCTTGGGCAGCAGCGGCCGCAGGGGCCGGTCGGTAAGGCGAGCGGAGAGGGTGGCGTCTTCGCTGGGACGGCCTTCACGGCGGATAAACCCTCCGGGAATCTTTCCGGCGGCGTAAAGACGCTCTTCATAGTCTATGGTCAGGGGTAAAAAATCAACCCCTTCGCGTGCCTGGGGGTTGACGCAAACTGTCACCAGAACCATGGTATCGCCGTAACGTACGGTGATGGCGGCGTCGGCCTGTTCGGCCAATTTGCCGCTTTCCACGCTTAACCGGCGACCAGCGATGGTGGTCTCACTGAAAAATGGTTGTGCCACAATAATGCTCCTTGTCGTAAAATTTATGCTTACTTGCGCAAACCGAGGCTCTTGATAAGCGCTTTATAGCGATTAACGTCCTCGCGATTGAGATAAGCAAGCAACCTTCTGCGCTGGCCGACAAGCTTAAGCAGGGCACGTTTGGAGTGGAAATCATGTCCGTTGAGCGACATGTGCCTGGTCAACTGGAGTATGCGCTCGGTGAGCACCGCTACCTGCACTTCAGTCGAACCGGTGTCTGTATCGTGCAGACGGTGGGTGGTGATGATGCCGATTTTCTTGACTGGGTCTAACAACTTTTTCTCCTGTATTCACTTCGCTTTTAAATCAGCCAATTATATCACAAGCCCGGGAGGCTGTAAATCAATTCAGGCACAATCAAAGGTATAAAACCCGCCCGGAGGTGCGCTATAATGCAAATGTGAACGTCGGTATATTAAAAATCCGCCTCAGGTTGCCCGAGAACTCGTCCCTCAAAGGCAAACGCCAGGTGTTGAAATCCATCATCGCCCAGCTTCGCAATCACTTCAATATTTCGGTGGCCGAGGTGGAAGATAACGACCTCTGGCACTCCGCTGTTATCGGAGTGGCCTGCCTTTCCAACGACCCGCGCTTCACCAACGAAGTGCTTTCCAAGGCTGTGAATCTGGTGGAGAACGGGCGCTTCGACATGGAGATGGCGGACTACGAGATTGAAATTATCAATCTCTGAATTGCGCCCCAGGCCTCTTTTGGCTATAATATATCCCTGTTCCCGTGGTGAGTGTAGCCGAGTGGTCTAAGGCGTCAGGTTGTGGCCCTGAAGATCGAGGGTTCAAATCCCTCCACTCACCCCAAAATACATACTCCGCATTTCGCAGCTTTCTTTTCAGCCTCCGCCTCCCTGTGATAAAAGTTACCGAAGCAGGCTCCCCCTGGCATTAGAATTGGTTTAATTAGACACAGGGAGCCAGAAATGAAGAATAAATCACTCGTCCTGCCCTTGATACTGCTCTCCAGCCTTGCCTTGCTGGTTGGCGGCTGCTCGGTGCCGCAGTTTGGCCAGGTCATGACG
>CAZPAL010000029.1:0-11690 GCA_964584525.1 uncultured Dehalococcoidales bacterium
CTGCAACACTGGAAGGGCGAGAAGGTTCCGCTGCGCGGCCTGGGTGCCGGCGGCGACCATAACGTCGGGCAGAAGGCGGCTGAAGAAAGCCGGGATGAAATCAAAGAACTGGTGGCCGGCGCCGACATGGTCTTCGTTACCGCCGGCATGGGCGGCGGAACGGGCACCGGTTCCGCTCCTGTCGTAGCCCAGATAGCCAAGGAAAGCGGCGCCCTCACCATCGCCGTCGTCACCAAGCCTTTCACTTTCGAAGGCGTGCACCGCAGCAAGGTGGCCCAGGAAGGTATCAGCCGCCTGCTCGGCAAGGTGGACACCCTGATTATCATCCCCAACGACCGCCTGCTGGACCTGGCCGATAACAAGACCGGCGTGGATGCCGCCTTCAAAATGGCCGACGACGTTCTGCGCCACGGCGTGCAGGCCATCTCCGAGGTCATCACCGTCCCCGGCATGATTAACTTGGACTACGCCGACGTCAAAGCCGTCATGAAAGATGCCGGTCCGGCCTGGATGTCCATCGGCCGCGGTTCAGGCAAAAACCGGGCTTCCGACGCCGCCCGCGCCGCCCTGGCCAGCCCCTTGCTGGACGCCACCGTGGATGGGGCTAGAGGCGTACTCTTCAACATCGTCGGCGGTTCCGATCTGGCGCTCTTCGAGGTCAACGAAGCCGCTGAGGTTATCAAGCAGGCGGTTGACCCCGACGCCAACATCATCTTCGGCGTGGCCTCGGACAATTCCATGGGCAACGATGTGCGCATCACCCTCATCGCTACCGGCTTTACCGCCATCACCGGCATCGATACCCAGGAAGAGGATATGAACACCCAGATTGTCAAGAATATCAAAACCGAAGAGGAACTCGACCTCCCCGCTTTCCTGCGCCTGCGCCGCCCCATGTTCAACCGCCAGGCCATCCCGCAGGACAAGACCTGCCGCCCGCAGGTGCGGACTTTCAACCGTTAGCTCCTCCTATCCGGTCATAGTGAAAAGGCTTCCAGACGTGGAAGCCTTTTCACATTTTCAGGCGCTGGTGTATAATAACACGCCAAAACGAACAGGATTAAAAATGCCCGAAACAGAATCATCCGCGCATGTCCGTGTCGAAGTATGCGACGCCCTGCCCCTTAATGAAGGTGAAAAAGCCGCATTGCTGCCCGGGCTGGAGGCAAGCGGCCTTAATCCCTGCCTGCTGGATATCATCGCCAACATCCCCCAGCGCACCCGGCTGGTAAAGGCCTACGCGGCTGACGGCAGCCTGCTGGGGCTGACCAGCATCCTGCTCACGCCGGGTATCTTCATGAAACACTGTTACGGCTACGGCAATCACATCGGCACCAACAGCCCGTTCATGTTTACCCGGGGGGCGAACCGGACGCAGGTGCTGGCGGCTGTCTTCGGCAAACTGCTGGAAATGCGCCCGGGCGGGCATTACGTGGGTTTTATCGACCCGGATCTCAGCCGGGATTTCGAAGCGGCGCTGAAAGCGGTGCCCCACATCGTGGCTGACCGGATTATGGAGAGCGGGGCGATTTCCACCCTGGACCCGGACATCGAGCGAGTGATGCTGGCCAGGCATTCCCATCTTTCCCGCCAGCTAAACCGCTTCCGTAACAAGGGCGGCAGCGTGCATGTGCTGGAGGGAACCCCGGAGGCGCCGCTGGCCGAGGCCTTCGTCGCCTGCTGCCTGGATTCATACCGCAAAAACACCCACCCCGGGATGGCTATTGACGTGGATGCCTACGCCGGGCATGTGCGCGATTTCATGCGTTCCACCCCGGGGGTGGTTTACATCTACGCCTGCCTGGAAGGGGGGGTGGTTGGAGTGCAGATTTTCCTGCGCCACCGGCGCCATTTCGAGCTGACCGAAGGCGGATTTTTCTCCCAGACCTACCATGCCTATGAGAACATCATCATGGCTTCGCTGCGCTACGCGGTGCAGAACGGGCTGGAGAAAGTCAGCTACGGCCTGATTCTGAACGCAAACAAGGAAAGGCTGCTGGACCGGGATACGCGCCTGCCGGTATATCTGGTGATGTTCTTCCGCGAAGAGCCGCCGCCCCAGGCCAAAGCCCAGATGCGCGTCCAGGCGCACGAGCGTTTTCCGATGCTGGTGTGGAAAGAACGCGGGCCGACCGCTCCCGGTCAACCTTTGCCGTCGTAAACCATCACGGCCAGCGCCGGGCGGCGGCGCATCAGCCGCAGCATCAGGTTGATGCGGCCCAGCCGGCGGCGCAGGAAAGGCGGCATCTCACCGGCATCGGTCACCTGCCTGGCGCCGAAGCGCCGGTAAAACGAGACGTGCGTACCGGGGCAGATACCCCATAACGGCGGCTCGAACTGGGAGAGGATGAAGCGCCCGCCCTCGAAAGCCACCCCCGACCCGCGCCGGTTGCGCGCCACGGCAATCGAAGCCAGTTCGCGGATGCCGCCGCGCTCTATAATCCGGGCGCAGCCTATCACCTCGCCGTCCGCATCCAGCGCCACCACGAAATCACGCCAGTTTTTGTGCGAGGCGTAGAGTGCGGAAAACAGTTTTGAAACCCACCCCCGCCGGCCACCCGGGGCAGCAGCCGAGGCGTGCCTGCTGCGGGTATGGACGCTGGCTGAATGGAGCAGGGCTTCGATGGCAGGCTGGTCGGCGGCCAGGGCCGGGCGGAGCATAAAGCGGGACGGTTCGATAGTGGTCTCCTGATAATTAAGGCAACGCTTTGAACGGCTTATGATAGCTGAAGGGGGAGGGGAGGTTCAAGTTGGGGGGATAAAAAATCAAATCATGAAAATATACGAATAGATACGACCCCCTTCATCAATCATGAATTTTTTCGCGAATAGCATTAATTTGACTCTGGGCCCTCAGAGAATCCTCTGGTATCATTTTGATATAGGACTCGTAGGCTTCTATCGCTTCGTTATATCTATGATCTCCTGCATACGCGGTACCCAAGTCCAAAACGACATCTGTTCTCGTCGGGTCAATAGTTCTGGCTTTTTCTAACAACCCAATGGCCTTTTGTAGCGAAAAATTAGTATTAAATAATTTCCCATATAAATAATACGAAAGGATGCCCTGGATGTTTGCTGGATCAAGGTCTAATATTTTATCGGTAATATCAACGATTACTTCCCGGTTTTCTGGATAATCACCAATGGTGTATTGGTAGTTGAACAAGGCTTTTTCGAGCACGTCTTCATTGTTGGGCTCAAGTTGTATCGCTTTATTGGTCATTTCAAGGGCTTTGTCACGAACATCGGCATCAAATCCTTGACTTCCGAATAAGAGATATCCTGCGGCTTCAACCAGCCCTTCAGCAAATTCACCCTCTGTTTCCATATATCCAATAACTAATTTGGCTGATTGGTCGGAGTTATCCTCTACTTCTACAATGCTCTGCCCTTTTTGAAAATAAGCAATTGCTCTAGCTGTTTTTAACAGTTCATCCCGTTTATTATTTATTTCCATCCCAATTACCTAATACACAACAAATGCGTCATAAACGATTCCTAGCGCCTGGTTAATAGTTACCTGAAGGATTTCAATCTCCAATTTTACACCAATAGGTCGATATTTGCTGACCGTCTCGCAGAACCGTTGCATCCTATCTTTGTAAATTATGTGGGTTCTCCATTTCCCCCCGTACTATATTCCTACCACCACCCCCCACTATGCGCTTTTACACATTGACAGCCCCTATATATTGTGTTATCCTCACCGGGCTTATACCACAGGCTGTGGTTATGTCATGAGATGTCCTTATTGTGGTTTTGAAGAATCGAGGGTGGTTGACTCCCGCGACAGCGCCGACGGGGTCAGGCGCCGCCGGGAATGCCTCAAATGCGAGGCGCGTTTCACCACCTACGAGCGCCTCCAGCCGCTGAGCCTCTTCGTCATCAAGAAAGACCAGCGCCGCGAGGAATTTAACAAACAGAAACTGCTTTCCGGCCTGCGCAAGGCCTGCGAGAAACGGCCGCTGGCGGCGGGCGCCGTCGAGAAACTGGCTAACGATATCGAAGCCGATATCTTCCAGCTCGGCACCACCGAGGTATCTTCCTCGGTCATCGGCGACATGGTGATGACCCACCTGCGCCGGCTGGATTACATCGCCTACATCCGCTTTGCCAGTGTTTACCGCGATTTCACCGATATCTCGGACCTCAAGCAGGAGCTTGAAACGCTGCTTTCCAGCCAGGCCCCGCCTGACGGCCAGCTCAGCCTGCCCATTAAATCATAAATAAATTATAATTAAACAGGAGTTTGCCCGAATTGTCAGCCGAATTAAACCGTAATGGGAGTCTGAATTGATTAACCGCAGCCAGGTAGCGCGTATTATTTTTAACGAAGCCGCCGCCATGGGCATCGCCGACCGGGAGCTGGTGGAAAAACTGACCAGCCAGGTTATCAAGCGCCTCGAACAGCCGCCGGTGCTGCCGGGCATGGAACATCTGATGCCCAAAGCCCCGGCGCAGGTAGTCCAGCATACCTCGGATGCCGACATCCTGGCCGTGGTCAGGGAGTTTCTGAGCGTTGAAAAAGCGGTGGAAGATGAACTTCCAGCAGAGCTTTTGCCCTGCCCGCCGCCGGTGGAAGCCCCTCCCGTACTCAAAACCGCGAAGGAGACTAAGAAAATGCCCACCAGCACCAAAGCGCGCAAGGCCGGTTCCGCCCCCGTACTGTTGGAGAACGCCCTCAGGGTGCTGGAGAAGCGCTACCTGAAGAAGGACAAGCAGGGCAACGTAGTCGAAACCCCGCAGGAGATGCTGCGCCGGGTGGCGAAAGTGGTGGCCTCCGCCGAGCTTGATCACAATCCGGCGGCGGACGTCAAAGGCTGGGAGGAGCGTTTCTACCAGGTGATGGCCGACCTTGAATTCCTGCCCAATTCCCCTACCCTGATGAATGCCGGGCGCGAACTGGGACAGCTTTCGGCCTGCTTCGTGCTGCCCATCGAGGATTCGATGGAATCCATCTTCGAAGCGGTCAAGAATACCGCCCTTATCCACAAGAGCGGCGGCGGCACCGGCTTTTCATTCTCCCGCCTGCGCCCGGAAACCGACCGCGTGGGCAGCACCGGCGGCGTGGCCAGTGGGCCGGTTTCCTTCATGCGCGCCTTCGACGTTGCCACCGACGTCATCAAGCAGGGCGGCACGCGCCGCGGCGCCAACATGGCCATACTGGACGTCACCCACCCCGATATTTTGCGGTTCATCAGCTCAAAAGAGGACATGACCTCGCTCACCAATTTCAATATCTCGGTGGCCATCACCGGGGAGTTTATGAAAGCGGTGAAAGACGGCGCCGATTATGAACTGGTCAACCCGCACAACGGGGAACCCGCGGGTAAACTCAACGCCCGCCAGGTTTTCAATAAAATGGTCGAGCAGGCCTGGAAGACCGGCGACCCGGGGGTGATATTCATCGACCGCATCAACCAGGACAACCCCACCCCCCACCTGGGACGCATTGAAAGCACCAACCCGTGCGGCGAACAGCCCCTGCTGCCCTACGAATCCTGCAACCTGGGCAGCATCAACCTTTCCCGCATGCTGCGCCCGACCGGGCGGGGGCTGGAGATTGACCAGGAAAAGCTGGCAGCTACCGCCGGCCTGGCAGTGCGCTTCCTGGATAACGTCATCGACGTCAACAAATTCCCGCTGCCGCAGATAGGCGAAATGACGCGCAAAACACGCAAGGTGGGGCTGGGCGTGATGGGCTTTGCCGACATGCTGATTCAGCTTGGCATCCCTTACGATTCACAGCAGGCCATTGACGCCGCATCCGCCGTGATGGGGGCCATCACCGCCGCTGCTCACGCCGCCTCTGAGGAACTGGGCAAGGAACGCGGCGTCTTCCCAGCCTATGAAGGCAGTGTTTTCGATTTTCCGGGCGGCCCCAGGCGGCGCAATGCAGCCTGCACCACCATCGCCCCCACCGGCACGCTTTCCATCATCGCCGGCTGCTCTTCGGGCATCGAACCGCTCTTTGCGCTGAGCTACACCCGCAACATCCTGGACGGCGCCCGTTTCCTGGAGGTCAACCCCTACTTCGGCGAAATGGCCCGCTCCGGCGGTTTTTACTCCGAGGACCTCATGCAGCGCCTGGCCGAAGGCGGGCACCTGCGCGACATGCGCGGCGTGCCCGAAAAATACCAGCGCCTTTTTGTTACCGCCCACGACATTGACGTGGAGTGGCACGTCAGGATGCAGGCTGCCTTCCAGCAGTACACCGATAACGCTGTTTCCAAGACGGTTAACTTCGACCGGGATTCCAAGCCCCAGGACGTGGCCGAGGTGTATATGATGGCTTACGAGGAAGGGCTGAAGGGCATCACCATCTACCGCGACGGCAGCCGTGAGGGGCAGGTACTGACCACCGGTAAGGCCGCCGAGAAAACCCCGGAAGCCAAACCGGCCGCCGCCCCCCGCCGCCGCTCCAAGGTGACCTCCGGCCGCACAGAGCGCGTTACCACCGGCTGCGGCTATATCTATGTTACCGTCAACTCGGACGAGAACGGCATCTGCGAGGTTTTCTCCCACCTGGGCAAAACCGGCGGCTGCGCCGCCGCCCAGCTTGAGGCCACCTGCCGCCTGATTTCGCTGGCGCTGCGCTCCGGGGTGGAGGTAAACGCCGCCGTGAAGCAACTCAAGGGCATACGCTGCCCGTCCATCGCCTGGGAGGACGGCAAGTCCATCCTGTCCTGCGCCGACGCCATTGCCGGCGTGCTGGAACGCCATGCCGACCTGGCCGCCGGCGATAACGGCGCCGATGCGGCCGGCCACAAACACACCCAGGATTTCGGGCTGGTAAAAAATGTGGCCGGGCAGTGCCCCGAGTGCACCAGCCTGCTGGCATACCAGGAAGGCTGCCTGGTCTGCCCTGGCTGCGGATATACCAAGTGCTAGGACGCCCAAAACTACCTGAAGGAGGTGCTCCATAGACGACCAGCGAATTATGATATTCATCGACGGCTCCAACATGTATCATTCCCTGAAGGCCTATTTCAAACGCACGGACATTGACCTGGGTTGCTTCTGCAAGAAACTGACCGGGCAGCGCCGGCTGGTGCGCATCTATTATTACAACGCCGCAGTGGGAAAAATCGAAGAACCCGAACGCTACAAGGACCAGCAGAAGTTCTTCTCCAGCGTAGCCGCCATTCCCTATATGGAGCTGCGCCTGGGGCGGCTGGTTTACACCAGCGCCTGGCCCTCCTCGCCGCCTTACGAAAAGGGGGTGGATGTGCAGCTGGCTACCGATATGCTGACCCACGCTTTCAAGAACAATTACGATTCAGCCATCCTGGTAGCCGGAGACAACGATTTCGTGGGCGCCCTGCAGGCCATCAAGGACAACGGCAAGAACGTGGAAGTAGCGCTCTTCGGGCAGGAACGCACTTCACGGCTGCTGCGCGACGTGGCCGACCGTGTCCTCCCCCTTGACGCGCGCGTGCTGCGCGGCTGCTGGAAGGGCATCCCCAACAACCACCCTGCCGCTCTCTTTCCCGCCAACCAGAATACGCGGCCGGAGCAGAATCCGCAGGAATGAAGTAAAGCCAATGGGCCGGAAAGAACCGGAGTCCGCCAGCCGCCGCCAATCCTATATCAGCGGGGGGCTGGCTCTGCACGAGCAGGGCGCGGTAGTCAAGGACTGGGGGGGAAGGTATCCCGTCGCCCTCGTTTATGCCAACCGTTACCATATCGGCATGTCCAACCTGGGATACCAGGTTATTTACGGGCTGATAAACCGCCGGGCGGATTTTGTCTGCGAGCGCGTCTTCTGGGAGGGTGCGGAGGCGCCGCTTCAGGCGGTGGAGTCGGCGCGGCCGCTCACCGATTTCGCCTGCCTGGCTTTCTCTTTTTCCTATGAACTGGACTACCTCAACCTGCCGGCAATTTTACGGCGGGCACAGATACCCCTGCGCTCCGCCGAACGGGATGAACGCCACCCGCTCATCATCGCCGGGGGCCCCTGCATCAGTGCCAATCCCATGCCGGTCTCCCCTTTCATAGACGCCTGCTGCATCGGCGAGGCGGAGGCCCTGCTGCCCGGCCTGCTGCCGCTGCTGGCGGCGGACCTCAGCCGTGCCGAGAGGCTGGCCCGGCTGGCCGCGCTGCCCGGCGTTTTCGTACCCGCTCACATCCCACCGCAGGCTGTCATCCGGCGCCGGTGGGTTGAAAAACTGGATACCTGGCCGGCTCACTCCGCCGTGCTCACCCCGGACACCGAACTGGGTGAGTTGTACCTCATCGAGGTGGAGCGCGGCTGCAGCTGGAATTGCCGTTTCTGCCTGGTCAGCCACGCCTTCCGCCCTATCCGCTTCCACTCGCTCTCATCGCTGCTGGCCCAGGCCGGGGAAGGGCTCAAGTTCAGGCAGCGCATCGGCCTGGTGGGACCGGTGGTGAGCGACCACCCGCAAATTGAAGGCCTGCTCAAGGGATTACTGGAGATGGGCGCCGGATTCTCACTCAGTTCGCTGCGCCTGAACTCTCTCAGCCACTCCCTGCTGGAACTCATCGCCCGCGGCGGAGCGGAAAGCCTGGCTATCGCGCCCGAAGCCGGCTCCGAGAGACTGCGCCGGGTTATCCGCAAGGGATTCAGCGAGGACGACATCCTGGCAGCCGCCGAGCGCATCGCCCGGCACCCGTTCAAACAGCTCAAACTCTATTTTATGCTGGGACTGCCGGGTGAGACCGACCAAGACGTCGAAGAAATCATCCGGCTGGCGCTCGAAGTCCAGTCCGTAACGCGCGCCGGGGGGCAGCGCCTCAGCGTCAATGCCGCGCCCTTCGTGCCCAAGGCCGGAACCCCTTTCCAATGGCTGGGCATGGCCGGGGTTGAGATACTGGAGAAACGCATCCGGCGGCTTGGCGAGGGGCTGGCGGGCACCGGCATTGCGCTTAAAACCGAAAGCCCGCAGTGGAGCCACATCCAGGCCGCGCTTTCGCGCGGCGGCGTGGAGATGGCAGAAGTGATAGCCGCCGCCGAACGTCCCACGCCGGCCGGCTGGCGCCGGGCGGTGAAAAAGAGCGGGTTGGATGCGGAACATTATATAACCGCCGACTGGGACAGAGAGGCATCGCTGCCATGGGCGATGATTGAACCGGCGGAGGGTATCAAGCGGCTGCGTAATGAACTGGATAAAGCAGATATTATCAAGAGGGGATGACGCCCCTCTTGGACTCCCTAAACTCCCAGCAGCCGGTCAACCACTTTGTTGACCTCCTGGCCGTCGGCTTTGCCCCTGGTGAGAGGCATCAATTTGCCCATCAGCCTGCCCTTGTCGCGGGGGCCGCAGGCTCCCACCTCGGTTATCACCTGCCTGACCAGTTCCTCTATTTCTGCCGGGCTCATCTGCGCCGGCAGATAGGCCTTGAGGATGGCCATTTCGGCTTCCTCTTTGGCGGCCAGTTCCGGGCGGTTGCCCTGGGTATAGGCTTCGATGCTTTCCTTGCGCTGCTTGATTTCGCGGGAAATCACCCCGTAGATATCGGCATCGCCCAGTTCGGCCTGCTTGGCCATCTCGACATACCCGATAGCCGATATCAGCAGGCGTATCACCGAGCAACGCAGGCTGTCGCCGCCGCGAAGGGCCTGCTTTAAATCGTCACTCAGTTTTTGCTTAAGACCTGTTACCAAAGGAGATTATCTCCTGGCCGCAGCCCTGGCGGCCTTGTTGGCCGAGCGGCGCGCCGCAATCTGCTTGCGCGTGCGGCGTGTCTGCGGTTTCTGAAAACGCTCGCGGCGCCGGGCCTCGGACAGAACTCCGTCCTGTTGTACCCTGCGGTTGAAGCGCTTGAGCATGCTCTCGAAGCTTTCGCCATCATTGGCGGTAATAATCGTGGACAATCGGTAATCAGCCTCCCTTCTCCACTTAACCCCGTCCTTTGCCGATACGGGTAAAAAGGCGCCTGGTAGCTGCATCAGACGCAAAGGTCATTGTAGCCCACCAGACCCGTGAGTGTCAACCATGCCGGCGCTTGAAAATCGCCGGTCACCCTGCCATAATTGAAAATTGGAGAGAGTAGAGCCATGCCCCCATCGGAACTGGAACTGATAAGGCTGTGGGAGAAGGCAACCGGCCGCTGCCAGTGCCAGCGCTGGGCGCACAACCATACCTACGTGCGCTGCAACCGCCGCCTGAGCTTCGAACAACGCGGCGTCAACGCCGAAGGAGGCTGGGTTCCCCATTTTCGCTCCAGCCCGGCCACCGAGACCACGCCCGACTGCGAAATCCTTTGCTGGGGCTGCTACCAGCGGGTGATGTCCGCCGAGATGCACAGCCTTCAGTAAACGGCGATTACCAGCGCCTCAGCCGGGTTATGCCGGTCGAAGTACAGCACTGCAACCCTGCTGCCGCCCACCATTTTTTCGGGAGCAATATTGGCAGCCACGGCAATCCCTTCCAGGTATCCCTCGGGGCTGCCCGACGGCTGGAGCAGCGCCCGGTGGGTCACGGAGTCGTAGGCCCTGAGAACGGCTTTGTCCAAATAAGCCGCCATCCTAAACCCCTCCCAGCATCAGCCGCTGGCGGAAGCGTCCCTGCCGCGGACGGTATTCCAGCTGCCAGCCAATCACCCGCCGCGCGCCGTTCAATTCAGCTTCCTCTGTGGTTATGTCAATCACATCATACAACTCGTGGGCGCAGTTGGGCGGCACGGTCAGTTCGCCGCCCACCGTTTTACGGCTCTCCCGGCCCAGTACGGACAGCGCCCGCTGCCTGACATCGGCCTCCAGTGCCAGGTTGCCGTCCTCCACCCGCCTAAGCCTCTCGCCCAGCGCCTGTGCCCGGGGCCAGTCGAAGGCTTCCGCCAGCAAAGGCGAACCTTCGGCCGTCATGCCCTCCGCCCGCACGGCATTGACCTCCCCTGCCCGGCGCCAGACAGCCGTTGCCAGAATGGCATGCGAGTTGCCATAGGCATATACCGCCGTGTCTTGCTGCTGCGGATGGACAACATAAGCCGCGTCGCCGGCGACGAAGATTTCATCCGCCGCCATACCCAGCAGGCTGCGCACCGCCGCTTCGCCGTTCAAGCCGGCTGGAATGGCAAAATCAGGAAAAAGGGTTTCCATTTCCCCCGATGAGGAGATGATTTCCAGCCTTAGCCCTGCCCTGGCCAGCACGAACTCCAGAATCCGGCGCAGGCTGGCCTGTCCGCCCTGCGCGTTCCAGCGGAACAGGCGCCGCGCCCGCCAGCGGCGCAGGTCTTCCCAGCCGTCAGCCGCCCGCAAATTCAAAGCCTTGCCTCCCGGGGAGGCCTCGCAGCCGGCGGAAACGATTTGGTACCGCCACCCCGCGCAGAACTCTTCACCCCGGGTGGTTAAAAAGCCGACATGGAACTCGATTTCAACGCCCGGCATCAGAAACTCAGGCAGGTTGTCGCCGGGGTCAGCCGCGCCTATCTCCACCACCAGCGCGCCGCCCGACGCGGACACCCTCTGCTCCAGCGCTGTAATCCGCGCCGACAGGTCACGGGTTTCTACCGCCAGCGGGGCGCGCCACACCCCCGAAGCCGATGAAAGCCAGCACAATCCCCCGTGACAGCCCACCGCCAGCCCGTACGGGGCTTCCGCGTCGAACGGCACTCCCTCGCACCACAGGTCGGCTGTAATCGGGCTGCCAGCCAGCGTATCCGCCCGATAAACGCGCGACCACGGCTCCTGCCCGCTATGCAGTTCCACGTAGAAGGCACGCAGCACA
>CAZPAL010000030.1:0-11663 GCA_964584525.1 uncultured Dehalococcoidales bacterium
GATTTATAAGCCCCACCCAAGATGCTTCAGCCACTCTTCGTGGCTTCCAGCATGACACACAAGGATCTGGATTCCGATTTTCATCGGAATGGCATTATCAAGATAACACTGCTTGGTAATATTCGTGTCATTTTTGAGTGCGTGAAGAACGCACGAAGAATCTTGGGGGTGGCGGCACCCCAGACGCGTTTCGCGCCACCCCAAAAAGTCCTAATGTGTACTTGACCTCCACAGAGGATTGACTAAAACGCCGGGATATGGCAATCTGTTCTTACGAAAATCGTACAAAAAGCCCTTGGCTTACACCATGTTCCGGGCTTATTTTGAGAAGAGGCATTTATGATTGAGATAGGCATAGACCCGGTGGCCGTGGTCATCGGCAATTTTGAACTGCGCTGGTACGGAATACTGACTGCGGTGGCGGTAGCGGTGCTGATGGGCTGGATGTATATTCAGATACACCGGGGAGCCAAAATCAGCTACGATTCCCTGCTGGGCGGGGCACTGGTGGGCATCCCTTCGGGGGTTATCTTCGCGCGCATGCTGCACGTCATAGACCGCTGGTCCTACTATAGCCAGAACCCGGGTCAGATTATCGGCGGGGAGGGGCTGGCCATCTACGGCGCCATCCTGGGGGCAGCACTGGGGGTGTGGGTTTACAGCCGTTTCGTAGATTTTAAATACGCCTATGCAGCCGATGTCATCACCCCCGGTATCATTCTGGCCCAGATGGTCGGGCGGGTGGGATGTGTAATCAACGGATGTTGTTACGGGGAGACCGTCACCGACCTGCCCTGGGGAGTGGTTTACACCCATTCGGACTGCTATGCTCCCATCGGCATTCCGGTTCACCCTACCAATGCCTATGAGATTATCTTTCTGGGGGCGCTATTCGCGTTTATCATGATATTCAGGAGTCGGTTTAAGGTAGAAGGCAGCCAGTTCCTGTTCTACCTGGGCATGTACTCCCTGTGGCGTATCGGCGTCGGCATTTTGAGGGTTCAAACTCCTTTCCTTTTCGGTCTGGAGCAGGCACAGGTTATCGGCATCGTCACCGCCGCAATCTGCTTCCCGCTGCTGATTTACAAAATCATCAAGTACCGCCGGGGAAAATCGCTGGTGAAAGAGCAGGAAGCAGAAACCAATGAATGAAAAACATACCGTTGCCACCATCAAGGTATTCATCGAGATACCCAAAGGCAGCCGCAACAAATACGAGTACGACCATAAAAACCATGCCATAAGGTTCGACCGTATGCTTTTTTCGGCCATGCATTACCCGTCCGATTACGGCTTCATCCAGGACACCCTGGCCGAAGATGGAGACCCGCTGGATGCGCTGGTGCTGGTTTGGGAACCTACCTTTCCAGGCTGCCTGATAGAAGCCCGGCCGGTGGGACTCTTCAAGATGTGGGATGAGAAAGGCCCGGATGCCAAAATCCTGTGCATACCGCTGGGAGACCCGCTCTGGAATCACATCAAGTCGCTGGACGACGTCCCGCCTCACCTGCTCAAGGAGATAGAGCATTTCTTCAAGGTTTACAAGGAACTGGAAGAAAAAAAGACAGGTGTGGAAGGCTGGGAGGGGTTGGAATCGGCAGAACGGGTCATTGCTGCGTCCCAGCGGGCATTCCGCGAACTTGATGCTCCCGCATAGCGGGAGGGCGCTCACCTTTTTCGCCGGCGGAACCCGCGTTTCCGCCGATGCATTTTGCTCCGACTGACAACGTTGCTCTGGAGGAATTGATTGAAATACAGGATGCTGGTGGTCGATGTTGACGGAACGCTGGTCAACCAAGAAGGTTTGATTTCAGACGAAGATAAACAGGCTATCAGGCGGCTGGCGGACTCACGGGTGATGGTTTGCCTGGCCACCGGGCGGGTAATTGATGCCTGTAAAGCCATTTTAACAGAACTGAAGCTAAATAACCCCCATGTCTTTTTCGACGGAGCGCTGGTGTATCTGATTGAAGGCGGGTACACGCTCAAAGCCTGGCCGGTGGAACCCGGACTGGTGCACGAAGCGGTGGATTTCTGCCGCCGGCACGACATCTACCTGGAGCTTTTCGCGCGTCACCAGTTCTTTGCTGAAAAGCCCAACTGGTCGGATGACATTCACCGCCAGTTTTTCCATGTGGAACCCAGAGTGACCAGCTTCAGCGGCATTTGGAACAGGGAGGAAATCCTCAAGGCCGAGATTCTGGTGCACAACGCCGACGAGGAAAGCAAATTGCAGTTTTTCAAGGAACATTTCGGTTCCCGGCTGCGCTATTCGGTGGCGTCCTCGCCGGCCTTTCCAGGGGTGAAGTTTATCAACATCCTCAATCCGGCCGTTTCCAAGGGCGAGGCAGTCAGGACGCTTTATATGTCCACCGGCCTGCATCAGAGTGAGGTGGTGGTAATCG
Organism: uncultured Dehalococcoidales bacterium; assembly: GCA_964584525.1. Lineage (GTDB taxonomy): Bacteria > Chloroflexota > Dehalococcoidia > Dehalococcoidales > UBA1222 > CAZPAL01. Next base: position 2,406 of record CAZPAL010000030.1, read on the forward strand.
GAGACGGGTATAATGATATCTCCATGCTGAAAGCAGGGGGAATCGCGGTGGCTATGGGCAACGCCTTCGAAGAAGTCAAAGCAGCGGCTGAATATATTACCGCCGATGTGGACAACCACGGCGTGGCGCAAGCGGTAAATTTCTTTTTCCCGGTATAGTTATGACCCGGTGCGGAAATGTTCCTTAATCCGTGCCGCCAGGCGAGGCGAAACCCCGGGCACCCGCGCCAGTTCTTCGGCTGAAGCCTGTTTGATTCGGTCCGGAGCCCCGAAATGCTTGAGCAGCGCGGCCCGGCGCTTGGGCCCCAGGCCCGATACCTCATCCATCTCCGATGCGAAGGCGGCATGCTTTCTCACCGTGCGGTGATAGCCGACGGCGAAGCGGTGGGCTTCGTCCCGGATGCGCTGCAGGAGTTGCCTGGCCAGGGAACCGGCGGGCAATATCAGCCCGCTGGAAACACCGGGCACGAAGATTTCTTCCTGGCCTTTGGCCAGGCTGATAACCGGTACCGGCGAGCCTGCCGGGCTGAGTAAAACCTCCAGTGCGGCATTCAATTGCCCCTTGCCCCCGTCTATCAGGATAAGGTCTGGAATAACCGTCTCCTCCCCCGTGCTCCCGTCATGACCGGCGAAGCGGCGTTTGAGTACCTCCTGCAGCATGGCGCAGTCATCCGCCCGGCTGATGGTTTTGATGCGAAATCGCCGGTAATGACGGCTGGAAGGGCGCCCGCCTTCGAACACTACCATACTCCCCACCGCATTTTTCCCCTGGAGGTTGGAGATATCGTAGCCCTCGATACGCCCGGGAGGGGCAGACAGATTGAGATGCTGCCGCAATTCTTCAAGTGCTGCCTTAACCTTGAAGGGCTGTGTCATGTTTTGCAGCCGGTGCTGTTCCAACCCCCTGCGGGCGTTTTCAGAAACCACCTTCATCAGGTCACGCCGGGGACCTTTTACCGGGGTGCTCAGTGTTACTGCACCCCGGCGTCTGGCCGAAAGCCATGTCTGGATTACGGTACGGCCGGCAATCGGGTGTTCGGCCAGGATGAGCGGTGGGATGTTGGTGGCGGCGCCGTAGTACTGTTCGATGAAACCGGAGAGAATGTCCCGGGGCTCCTCTTGAGCAACCCCTTGTATGACATAACTTTCCTTTCCGATGATTCCGCCGTTCCTTATCATGAAGACCTGAGCGCAGGCGCAATCATTTTCCTGCGCCACAGCCACCACGTCGAGGTCCCCTCTTACCTTGGTTGCCTGTTTCTGCCAGCAGATAATCTCCTTTACCGCCGCCAACTGGTCGCGCAGCCGGGCGGCCAGTTCAAATTTCTGGTGGTCAGCGGCCTGCCGCATCTGCTCTGCCAGTGATTTTTCGAGCGCATGGTTACGGCCCTCCAGGAGGCAAACCAACCCCCTGAGAGCAGCCTGGTAATCGTCCGGCGTGATGTAACCCGCGCATGGAGCCGGACAGTGGTGCATGTCGTATTCCAGACACGGGCGCTGCGTAACACCCCTCAACACGCGGTTGCAGGTACGGAAAGGAAAGATGTTCTTAGCCACGTCCAGCGTACGTTTGATGGACTGGCTGCTGGCGAAAGGCCCAAAATAGAGCGCGTCGTCCGCATGCGGGTGGCGCACGATCTGAACCCTGGCCCACTCTTCGTTGAGGTCTATGCGCAGATAAGGAAATCCCTTGTCGTCTTTCAGCCGGATGTTGTAGTGGGGGCGATGGCGCTTGACGAGTGTCAGTTCGAGCACCAACGCTTCTTCTTCGCTGGCCGTGACGAAGATGTCTATGTCACGGATATGCCCGACCAGTTCTGCCGTTTTGGGCGACAAGGCCCCCCCGGCAAAATAGGAGCGTACCCGGTTGTTCAGATTTGCCGCCTTGCCGATGTAAATAATCTGCCCGGCACCATCTTTCATCAGATAGACGCCGGGGGACTCAGGCATGCTTGTTACCCTGGCTTCGAGCCAGCCGCTATCCGTATTAATCATGGTTCTTTACATGTTATCATAATCCGACGGGCAAGCAGCGAAAAATTGCGGAGGGAACGAATTGTCATCCATCCCCTCCGTAATTTTTCTGTCAGATGTTTATTTTCCGTGAGGATTGACTGTTTTGGAAGGTTCTCCGGCAGCCGAAGAACCATGTTTTTCAAGTTCCGCAATCTTGACTTGCGCCAGTTCCGCCCTGGACTGGATTTCAGCAACCAGCCGAGCAGCCAGCGCGGCCATTTCCTTGATAGCCGAACTGGTAAAGGTGCCCAAAGAGGCAATCTCGGCGGCGGCCATAGCAGCCCGGCGGGCTGCTTCCTCACCGGCGGCGCGTACTTCGTCCGCCTTTTTGCTGGATGAAGCCGCCAGTTCCCTGAAAGTTTCCATGGCGGCCCGTCCGGTGCGGTCGGCCTCCTCTGCCTTGGCGGCAGCCTTTTCGCTGGCTTTGATGGCGGCGTTGGCAATCAGGTCGGCTTTGTTGGCGGCATCGATGGCCGCGCGCGTAGCCTCCGCGGCGGCCTTTTCTCCGGCTTTGCGCGCGTCATCGGCTGCCTGGGTGGCGGCCGTAGCGGCTTCCCGGGAGCGGTTGGCAGCTGCTTCTGCTTTGCGAGCCGCCTCGGTGGCCGCGTCTATGCTGGATTCCATCTGATCCAGTATCTCTGGCAGGGGCATGGTTAAAATCTTGGCTTTTCTGGTCTTGGCTTGCTGTTCGTCGTTCATACGCCGTCCTTCTAAAATGTAAGTGAGATATCCGGCGGGAATCGTTATGCGGGTGTTATTTCTATCCAGTAACCGGCGTCTTTATCTATAACTTGCGAAGTGTAACCCATTTTACGCGCCAGCCGCACCACATCGTCCCTTGCCCAGCCGGTATCCGCTATGACCACCAGCGTCTGTCCAGGGTAATCCTTCACGGCCTGCTGTGTCCTGATAGTCGGAATACCCCTAGAATAACCCCGAATGTCAATTTCCATTACGGCATCCCACCTCGTTCAATAGCATATCACAAGGCGCTCATTTTTTCCCGACGTCCTGCCATGAACTGTTGATTGGTGTTCCAGAGAGAGTAGATTTTTCCAGCCAGCTTGCAATATCTTTTAGTTATGTTAAAATAGGGACAGTCAAATCGGAGGGGTGAGCCATGAAAGATGATATCGACAACTTCCTCAATTATCTCAAAGTTGAGAAGGGCTTTTCGAACAACACCGCCATGGCTTACCACAACGACCTGAGCCAGATGCTCACATTCGCAGCCGATCTTGCAGGCAAACGCAGCGTCATGCCTTCCTGGGATAATTTCAGGCGGCAGGACATGCTCAGCTATCTTCTTTATCTCAAAGAGCGCAACTACGCGGTCACCACCCTGGCCCGCAAGGTAGCCGCCGGAAAATCTTTTTTTAACTTTCTGCTGTCGGAAGGCAGAATCAAAACCAACCCCCTGGACAACATCTCTTCTCCCAAGGTGGGGAAAGCTCTGCCGAACACGCTTTCGATTTCCCAGGTGCGGGAGTTGCTGGCCCAGCCGGCCCGCAGTGAAAAGCCTGAATCCAAGCGCGATAAAGCAATGCTTGAGCTTTTATATGCCAGCGGCATGCGCGTCAGCGAACTGGTGAACCTGGACCTGGGGGATGTGGATACGGACAAGGGTTACGTACGCCCGTTCGGCAAGGGCAGCAAGGAACGCATGGTACCTGTTTATCCCCAGGCGGCACATTCCGTCAGAGAGTATATCGACAATGTCCGGCTGCATTTTGTGCACGACACAGATCAGAAAGCACTTTTCGTGAATCAACGCGGCGAGCGCCTCACCCGGCAGGGATTCTGGCAGATATTGAAGGAATACGCCAGGCAAGCGGGTCTCGAGGACCGGGTTACGCCCCATACCCTGCGCCACAGTTTTGCCACTCACATGCTGAACGGAGGCGCGGACTTGCGTTCCGTCCAGGAATTGCTGGGGCATGCCAACATTTCCACTACCCAGATTTACACCCATCTCACGTCAGACCATATCCGCCAATCCTACGACAAGGCTCACCCCCGCGCCAGGATTGCTTCCGAAAAATAAAGCGCTCAGAAGGAATTGAGAGATGTCTCCTAAAAGTAAATACTCGCCTCCGGCTAAAAAGCGTAAAAATAAGCGCCCCGCCTCTTTCCCGGCGCCGGCTGCTCCCCTAAAATGCGCATCCGCGCCCACCGGAGAGCACAAGCTACCGTCAGCCGATGTCGCCGGCGAAGTTGCCGTCAAGCATGCTGACCTGCCCCGTGAGATGCGCCGGGTGGGCGTGGTAAGCGGCATCGTACTGGCGGTTATGGCAATCCTCTGGCTGCTGGTGCGATAACCGGGTACGCACGGTTGACGCGCTGCCGCCAATCTTCGTCGCTCAGGATTTGAGATGGATGTAAAAGCAGCCATACTCTGCCGGCATGACACAAGCCGGGTCGGGGCCGCGGAGGCCAAAGCAACCCGGTGGCAGGTGTTCCGGTTGCGGTTCGGTTGTCAACGTCCGTGAGGATGAGAACTGCTCTCTTCGCAGCCGCCGGGCTCTTTGTGGCCGGTTTGATAGCGGGGGCATTCACGCCTACCACTCTGCTGGCTGAGATAACCGCCATCCAGGATCCGGCGCAATCGGTTCAGTCGCTCGCGCCGGTAGAGTTGTTTTTTTTCATATTAATCAACAACGGGGTGGCTCTGTCCATCGCTTTTGTACTCAGCCCCTTATTTTGCGTCGTGCCGGTGGTTTCCCTGGTGGGAAATGGATGGCTGATAGCGCTGGCGTTTTCCGCCGCTCTGCAGCAGGAATCGCTGGGATTCGCACTGGTGGCAATTCTGCCTCACGGAGTTATCGAAATACCCGCATTGCTGCTGGCGCTGGCGGCATCCCTCAGATTCGGGAGCAGCCTGACGGCTGCAATTTTCAGACGCAAGAGGCGCGCGCTGGCAATACCGGTGCTGGTTGAAAGCGCCCGTTATCTGGGTATCGCTTTGCTTTTACTGCCGGCAGCGGCGCTGGTCGAAGCTTACATCACACCACTGTTTTTGGACCTGATATAGCAGCTTTAACTTGCCGAGATATAGCCAAATCTTTATAATAGCGGAAATATGTGAAGGGAGCAGGTGCCACTGATGAAGCAATATCCAACCGACCAGATTCGCAATATCGTTCTTCTGTCGCATGGCGGAGCTGGTAAGACTTCTCTGGCTGAAGCCATTCTCTTCACCGCTGGAGTTATCAACCGGCTGGGCAAAGTGGAGGCCGGCTCCACCGCGTCGGACTACGACCCCGACGAAATCAAAAGGCATATCAGCCTTAACCTGAGCCTGGTGCCTTACCCGTGGCTGGAAAATAAAATCAACCTCCTGGACGTGCCGGGTTACCCCGATTTTATCGGGGAGGTAAAGTCGGCTATACGCGTTTGCGAAGGAGCGGTAATCCTGGCGTCAGCCGCTTCGGGAGTAGAAGTCGGTACCGAGCAGACTTGGCAATACAGCCAAAGGGCAGGGCTATCACAGCTGATATTCATCAACAAGATGGATCGTGAAAATGCCAATTTCTCGCGGGTGGTCGACCAGTTTCAGGCCAAGTACGGTAAAAAATGCCTGCCGCTGCAGATACCCGTCGGCGCTCATACCGAGTTCAAGGGCGTGATTGACTTGTTCAATATGAAAGCCTACACCGGCGCGCCCCAGCAGGAAAGCGAGATTCCGGAAGCCCTGCGCGAAGAAGCCGTTGCCAGGCGTTCTCAAATGATTGAAACCATCGCCGAGATGGATGACGCGTTGATGGAAAAATACCTGGGCGGCGGGGAGCTTACCAACGATGAACTGCTGGTCGGCTTGAAAAAGGCGGTCTCGGACGGCTTGATTGTGCCCGTTCTAACCGGTTCCACTCTGCTGAATATCGGCATCGAAAAATTGATGGACGCCATCTGCCATTACATGCCTTCTCCGCTTCAGCGCGCCATAGCGGTGGCTGAGGATTCACCCACCCGCAGCCAGGACATCGGCGAAGCTTTTTCAGCGCTGGTTTTTAAAACCTCCGCCGACCCCTACGTGGGTAAACTCACCCTGTTTCGCGTTTATTCGGGCGCCATTGACAGCAACTCACAGGTCTGGAATATCAATCAATCATCCCAGGAAAGAGTGGGGCAGCTTTTCACCATCCATGGCAAACAGCAGGAACCGGTAGCTAAAATCACCGCCGGCGATATCGGCGCGGTGGCCAAGTTGAGCGTGACCACCACCGGCGACACGCTGACTTCGCAGGAGAAGCCAATCAAACTGTCCCCCATCCTCTTCCCCAAGCCGGTTTACAGCGTCGCCGTCCATCCCAAAACCAAGGCTGACCTGGATAAAATGGGCGGTGCGCTTACCCGCCTGACCGAGGAAGACCCCACCCTGCTGGTACGGCGTGACCCGGAAACAGCGGAGACGATTCTGGCCGGCATGGGCGACACGCAGCTTGATGTGGCGGCTGAAAAAATCCAGCGCAAGTTCGGAGTGGGCGTGGAACTCAAGCCACCGCGCGTGCCCTACCGCGAGACCATCACCCACCCGGTCAAGTCCGAATTTAAACACAAAAAGCAAACCGGCGGCCACGGCCAGTACGGCCACGTGCTGCTGGAACTGGTGCCTCTGTCGCGGGGAAGCGAAAACATATTCGAAAACAAGGTAGTGGGCGGCACTATCCCCAAAAACTACATACCGGCGGTCGAAAAGGGCGTCATTGAGGGTTACAAAGAAGGCATTCTGGCGGGATATCCCGTAGTTGACCTCAAGGTAGTGGTTTATGACGGCAGCTATCACCCAGTCGATTCCTCTGAAATCTGTTTTAAGATTGCCGCCTCCCAAGCGCTCAAAAAAGGGCTCACCGATGGTAATCCCATATTGCTGGAACCCATCATGAAATTGCAGATTGTGGTCCCCAATGAATTCACCGGGGACATATTGAGCGACCTCAACACCAAACGCGCCCGAGTGCATGGCATGAATCCTGAAGGCGATTACAACACCATCGAAGCCGAAGTTTCCATGGGTGAAATCACACGCTACGCCATCGACCTCAAATCCATCACCCAGGGGCGCGGTACCTTCACCATGGAATTCAGCCATTACGAGGAAGTGCCAGCCTTCAACACCCAGAAAATCGTGGCCGAGCGCCAGGCTGAAAAGGAACTAAGCGAAAAATAACCGGTCCCGGTAAAAAAACAGGATACACGGGTAGCCCGTGTATCCTGTTTTTTTATATCATTTCACCGTTGGGGAGGTACCCACTTCGTTGAAAAACACGCCGGTCACCGTGTTTAGCTTGTGAAGCATGGCGCTCTCTCCCGCCGTGTCACCATGCGTCCTTCTGACCAAGCCTACCAGCAGCACTTCCTGGAAAACAAAGGCGACGTCGCCAACCAGGAATATGAATATATAGGGCGGGTAGCGGAAAATAAAATAATGCAGGGTGTAAATGGCGGCAGAGGATATTACTAAAATGGCTGCCAGCAGGGTCAGCTCCTTCATTTTCACGGCCGGTTCCCCATTTTAGATTATTCCTGAATTTAAGGAGCCGGCAGCGTAGCCTGGATAACGCGTTTGATGCCGGCTAAATCGCGGAATATCGATATCCCGGCCCCCGCCAGTGACGCCTCCAGCAAGGCAGATACGGCTTCGCTTTGCCCGATGCCGACTTCCAGTAATACGCTTCCCCCTTGTTTCAGTTTCAGTGTAAGCTGGGGGCACAGTCTGGATATTATATCCAACCCGTATTCTCCACCGTCCAGGGCCAAACGCGGTTCATAACCGACAGCTATGTTGGCAGTACACACATAAGGCAAATTGGCTGCGACGATGTCAACAGCCTCCGGTAGAGGTGACAATAAATCTCCCTGGAGAAACGTAATCCTTTCCTGACACGCATGACGGGCGGCGTTAAAACGCGCCACCTCCAGTGCCCCGCCAGAAACATCCAGCGCGTACAATCTGGCTTGCGGGATAAGACCAGCCAGGCTGACGGCAACGGCGCCGCTGCCGGTGCCCACATCCGCCATTACAGGGTAGGCGTATCCAGCGGCTATTTGAGCAGCTTGCTCGACCAGCAATTCTGTTTCGGGCCGGGGGATGAGCACCGATGAATTGACATAATATTCCTGCCCAAAGAATTCACGCTTTTCCATGATGTAGGCCGATGGTTCGCCAAGCAGCCGGCGCCGGCACAACCGCCAGGCTTGCTGCTCCCCGGCAGGCTCGATTTCTCTTTCCATGCCGAGGTACTCTTCCACCAGGCTGAGGCCGAGGGCATGACGCACCAGCAGTTCGCTTTCCAGGGATGACTCTTCTATGCCGCCGTCAAACAGGCGGCAGCGCACGGCGGTCAACAATTGCCTGAGTTTCATCCCCCCTGTGTTTCCAGTTGCCTGGCCTGTTCGCTCGAAGCAACCGAGTCAATCAGTTCGTCCAGATAGCCTTCCATGATTTTAGGTAGATTGTGTACGGTCAACCCGGTGCGGTGGTCGGTCAGTCTGTCCTGGGGGAAATTATAGGTGCGAATTTTCTCGGCGCGTTCACCTCCGCCCACTTGCGAACGGCGCTCAGCCGAAACTTCACTCTCTTTTTTCCCAAGTTCGAGGTCATATAGCCTGGCTCTCATGTGCGCCATGGCCTTCTGGCGGTTCTTGAGTTGGGAGCGCTCGTCCTGGCAGACTACCACCAGCCCGGTGGGAATATGGGTGATACGCACGGCTGTGGCCACCTTGTTCACATTCTGCCCGCCTGCCCCACCGCTGTGGAAGATATCGGTGCGCAGTTCGGCCGGGTTGATTTCCACTTCAACTTCATCGGCTTCCGGCAGAACAGCCACCGTGGCGGTCGAGGTGTGGATTCTACCGGCGGATTCAGTGGCCGGCACGCGCTGGACGCGGTGAACGCCGCGTTCGTATTTAAAGCGGCTGAAAGCCCCCCTGCCCCGCACCTCAAATACTATTTCCTTGACGCTGCCGATGGCGGTTTCGTTGCGGTCGATGACATCCACCGTCCAGTTGCGGTTGATGGCGAAGCGGCTGTACATGCGGAAGAGGTCGGCGGCAAAAAGCCCGGCCTCGTCACCGCCCGTGCCGGCGCGGATTTCGATTATTACGTTGCGTTCATCGTTTTTATCTCTGGGCAGCAAGGCCACTTTGAGTTCGGCTAACTGGGTTTCGAGCGATTTCTCCAAATCCATAATTTCCTGCTTGACCATGTTCCGCATCTCGTCATCGCTTTCTCCCTCCAGCATTT
>CAZPAL010000031.1:0-11134 GCA_964584525.1 uncultured Dehalococcoidales bacterium
GGTCTCGAGCGCCTCCAGTACTTAACTGTTGTTGTAATACAACCCTATACGGCCGAAATACCACCCTATTCGGCGGTGTCGGACCAAATTGGTTTAAGCGGGAAAAAGAAGGCGGTTTTCGACCAGTGGTTTGAATCCAAAATGGGAGGTTAGGAATGGAAGAAATCGATCGAGTCCTGGAAGAGGAGGGCATCGAAAAAGACAGGCTGGAAGCGGCGATTGAGCTAGCTCGTCTTGTGTCCGCCGAGACCGGCATGTGCTGTGAGCATTTGGGCAAATTCGTCTGGCACTGCTACGGGAAGCTGGAGGATCAAGATGAATCCGATGGATGAGAAAAACCTCGATACGGCGATAGCCCTGGGTTCCGCCGTCTGCAAAGAGCTGGGCATATGTTGTGACCAACGCGGTCGCGTGATTTTTCATATCTACCAGAAATTGGAGGATTTAAAATCCGAAAAGTCCAACACGCCCACCACCCCCACTGCTACCACTGCCACGGTCGTCGCCACCGTCGACGGCACCGCTGGCGCCGCCCCGGCCGCCGACATGGGTGCCGCCGCGTGCGCCGCCGCCGCGGATATTGTGGGTTCGGGCCAGGCTGAAACAGAGAAACCAGAGAATTGAAAGGTTTAAATCGATTCTTGCTGGATATTGCCGGACGTGGGCACTCAGGGCAATGGGCAAGAAGGTCAAATCGGTCAAGGTTTTAGTCATGGCGATGAGCGCTCTGGTCAGGTAAGCGCGGAGTTGGAAACCAGCTCCGCCGGAATGTATTTATGAGGAGGTTATATCATGGGAGAGCTATCCCACGAGGAAAGGCTGGAGATATGTATATGCTATCTCCGGGGCATGACTGTCGCAGAAACAGAGAAAACAACCGGCAAATCACACGGTAGCATTTGCAACGTCAACGAGGAACTCGTTACCGGGCACCTGGTCATCCCGGGCGTACCTTCTGACGAGGTAAAAGACCTTCGCAAGCTATCCATCTACCTGAAGAAGGAAGGCCTTGACCCTTCTAAGGCCCGGCTCGGCATCGCCTCATTCGAACGCTTCATGGAACTGGGCATAGAGCCGGGCATGGTAGAGCAGTGGGCCAAGCTGGTCAAGGTCTTCAGCCCCGACAATTTCCCGGCCAAAGACTTCTTCGAATCGGCTCTAAAGCTGCACCAGTTGGAAGAAGCGGAGGGGAAACCTTTTAAGGTCCTCGCCGATGAATACGCCGAATTGGCGCATAAGTCCGTCAGCCTTAAGACCGACATCGAGGCCCAAATGCAGCAACAAGAGAGCCTTAACAAGAATCTGCAAACCCTTGCGTCAGATTTGGACAACCTGGAAATCAAGAAGAAGGAAATGGGGGCATCGATTGAACTGCAGGCTAAAAAGCTCGAAAAGGCCGACGCCGCCGCGGCGGCTGCCGAGAAAAAGCTCGCCCAGGCAAAGAACGATATCGAGACTCTCGAAAAGAAGAAGATCAAATTAGGCGCGACGGTGGATGGCAAGGAGAAGGTACTGAAAAGTCTCCAGGAGATGGGCTTCTCCGAGGAAGACCTCATGCGACTGAAAAATACGGTGGAACGTATGGCCAAGAAGGATGGGGTTAATCCGGAACAGATTAAAGACCAGTTTTTTTCCGCTTTAAACCGATTCGGTGATTTCGCTGGACTGGAAAAGGCCACCCTGGAAGAATCGAAAACATTAAAGGAAACGTCGAAGCAGAAATCTTTACTGGACGGTGAAATCATGGGGCTCGAAAACCAGAAAGCGGTTCTTGTAGGTGATGTTTCCAAGAGTGTTGCGGCGGGAGTAGAACAGGTGCGGGCCGCCTCACAGGCGGCGGTCTTAGAGATACGGCTGGGGGCTGCGGCCATCAGAGCAGAATTCAAGTCTGTTCTGGAGGACGCAATGGTAGCTGGATTAGCGGTAGGGGAGATGAGAGCGACCCAGAAAAATGGTGAGAAGTCCGGGAAAGAACTCGAAGAACTGGTCGGCGAGGTCAAGCGCCGGATGGGAGGAGGTCAGTGACCAGAATCGGTTGGGAGAAAAGGGTAAACGCCTTGAGACAGGAAATCACCCAGATCGTGAGCGGGGCTCGTACATCTTCCGGTAAGTTTCAAGGACTGCAGAAACAGTCTGAGTGTTGTAAAGCCCAGTTTCTGACTTACGAAATCGATGCCAAGTGTAAGTCATTGGCTCGAAGCAGAGGGACAACCTCAATTACACAAAACGGGAAGGGCCTGCCCCTTGCCTTGGGAATCGCTGCGGCGGCAACCATTCTTATGCGTGGTGTAAGCAAAGACAGGTTTGCTCCTGCGGATGCAGGCATATCAGGATTCAGCGGGGCACTTCAGGGACTGGGAGAGACCGATTGGGCCATATGTTTGGGGAGGCAACTAGCGGTTGTGCCGCGGAATAATATTACATCGGGGCAGATCTGGTTTACATGGGAAAGTGTCAGAGCGGCTCTTAACGAACTAGAACAGCGGGCTCGAAACGGAGCCCGGCTAGGAGACCTTGATGCAGTTATCTTTGAGGTCAATAGGAGCAAGAAAATCGTAGCATACGTGTCAGTTAGGACTAGAGAAACGTAGGATTGATTGGATATACGGGAGTTACGTCGGCACCATTCCCAAATAATTCTTGATAACGGAGGAAAGTTGAATGAAAAACAAGGGTAAAGAAATAAACGACAAGGCGATTACGCTAGCAGTACAATCAGCGCTCAAAAAAGTAATCAAAATGGCCGAAGAAGAACCCAGTGTCACACTTGAATTAAATATCCCCGCCCTTGAGAGCGCGGAGACGGCCCGTGAGATCAACAACTGGTTGTTTAAAGACAGGAGGTAGTTTATGTCCAGCCAAAACATTGTTCCCGTAAGTGAAGAAATTTTCGATACCTATATTCATCAGGCGGCCAAGACCGTCGGTTATGAACATGGGTTTGGTATCACTGGGTGCGACCTCTCCATGCCGACCTGGTGGGCTGCATATTGCCGACAGAGCCTCGACCAGCAGAGCCAGAACAACCGCCTGCCCGAATACCTGCTGACACTCGCCAGGATGGCCAAAGAACAGGGGATAGTGGTTCCGCGCGAGTATATCCTCTATGACCATGAAACAGGTGAGCATTTGGAACGACATGGCATGACGTCGCTGCGGTTCGGGCTGTCTCATAAGAAGAAAATATTGGGTATCCTCTTCGCTGACTTACGCTGCCTATCCCGTGAACCCGCTCCCCAACAAGTCTTTGAAAGAGAATGCGAAATCCTTGGCATCAGGCTTCTCTTCGGTGACGCTCCCAGCGGAATGGACGTTGGTTCCCAATTTGCCCGCTCTGCCATTACTTTCAGCAACAAGCTTACACGCCTTGCCACCCACAACAACGCTCGGGCTGGTAACGTCGGCAGGATCCTCAAAGGGCTTGTTCCAGCCTGCAAGGCGGCCTATGGATATACCTACAGGCGTGAGGCCGAGATAGGGCAAAACGGCAGGATAATCGTCAAGAAAGCCTGGTGGGAACTGGAGTGCTGTGATGAAGAGGGAATATTACAGGAACGTAGCCCGGCCTGGGTGGCTAAAAACATATTCGAGTGGATTGGCAATCAAGGTAAAACCTCCTTTTGGGTGGCTAAAGAACTTAACCGTTTAGAAATCAACGCGCCAGCCGGTGGCAAATGGAGACCGCCAACAATCTGCAAGCTTGTTAAGCGGCGCTGTTATACCGGCAGCAATTATTACAACTCAGCTTCTATGGTGCCGAATCCATCCAGGCCACTGGGTGACGTAACAGGCCAAATCAAACGTACCATACTCAGGCCCAAACCAGAGACAGAGTGGGTGAAATTCACCGTGCCAAGCTTGGTTTCGGAGAGCCTCTGGCGTAAAGCCAATGAAGCATTGACGGGTCGTGGCCGTGGCCGCGGCAAAGAGGGAGTGGTTATTCACGCCCTTCTCCGTGGCCGTATTATCTGCCCGAGATGCGGCAAACCCATGGTTGTACGCCGTGATGGAAAAAATCACCTAATCTACTACCATTGCATTAACCGCTACAAACCATGGGATACGGATGCCTGCGAGTTCCGCAAGTTCATCCCGGCTTCATGGGACGGCTTGGTATGGGACCTGATTTTTGCCATGCTTTCTGATGATTCATGGCTTGACGGTAAGATGGAACAAGAAGAAGTTCGCAACGAGGCCTTTGTCAAAATGATAGAGACTCAGAGACGCAGAGCTCATGAGGCGGAGATGCGCACTGCCAGGGTAAGGGAGGGCTTCGAAAGCGGTATCTATGACAAGGATGAAGCCAGAAAACGCATTCGACTCCACGAAATGGTAATCGCTGACGTTGAAAAGGAAATCGGCAGTTTGTCGGCTAAGCTCAACGGTAAAGGCCCAAGCCAGGACCAGCTTGCCAGGCTGAAAGATGAGCTAAAGAAAATGCGCGAAACAAATCTGCGTGGTGCTGTCTTTGGAGAAAAACGCAGGCTTATCGAGTTGTTTGATATGAATGTTTACCCCTCAGAAGATCTGAAGAGCGTCAGGATCAGGTGCGGCTTGGGAAATGATGCGGAAAATGGACAGGGGCTAACCAGCAACTGTGGGAAAGTTCTCTTTGCCCCACCTGGGGGAACTCGAACTATTTCAGGAATAACGATGTTATAAACTACATTTTCGTACCCATACGCGCTGTAGGGCAAAACCAGGGCTGTAATAATGTTGGGTGGTAAGATTCGTTGTTCGGATAGGCCGGGATACCGTTCGTTGTGCCCCGATTCGCCTCTTTAGGGTTCTGGAGGATGATAAAGTCAGCCAACGGGTTTTTCGACTGATCCTTAATTGTTGGTTTTTGCGAGAATTTTTATCTGGTCTTTTCCAACCATTAACCTTGAAGCCACCTGTTATAATATCCCCCATGGAAAAACTGACATGGTCCCATCCATGCCTTTATTGTAATCGCCCCATCCTTCGCGGGTTACCGGCCCTCATCTTTTCAAGGGAAAACCCCCAGTTGGTAGGGATCTCCCATTCAACCTGCTCTGCCACCAAATATCGATACGGTCGTAACCAGATGCATCCGCCACAACAGATGACAGCGGAACAGGTAGGGTTCCTGATAAACTTTTATCCGCGGTTAAGTGCATTACCCGGATCTCATCTGCCTAACGGTGAACTAAGGTTTATGCTTTGCCGACTGCGCGATGAGTATCCGGATTCATTGATTGATGCAATGTCCCATTTTAACCAGGGACGGGCTGCGTACGCCAGGATGTATCATGGAATTAAGTATGAAGGCGATTTGGAAACCGACTGCGAATTTCGGTGAAACCGGCCGCTTGTTCGGAATGAAAACGGCCGGGTTTTCGGGGCAAACCGGCCACCCCCTGGCGGTGCCGGACTAAGGTTTAGTTTAGCTCACTTTGTCTTCGCTTTCAATCGCCCCCTTCCTTTCCGGTTTCGTAGCTGGTCTCCTGGTGCGCATGGAATCGCCTCTCATCTCTATCTTGTAAGCGTTGTGCAGCAGCCGGTCGCAGACTGCATCGGCCAGGGTAGGGTCGCCGATGTTGGGATGCCAGTCGCTGATGGGGCACTGGCTGGCGATAATGGTGGCTCCCGCCTGGTAGCGGTCCTCGACTACTTCCAGCAGGTCTCGCCGTTCGTTGTCGGAGAGCGGAGTAAGCAGAAAGTCATCGATGATCAGGAGCTGCACTCTGCTTAACCTGGCGAGAGCTTTGAGGTGGGAGCCATCGCCGCGTGATTGCTGCAGGGTTTCAAACAGCCGGGGTGCCCGCAAGTAGAGCACGGTATAGCCGGCGCGGGCGGCGGCGTTACCCAGGGCGCAGGCGATGAATGATTTGCCGACGCCGGCCGGACCGCTGACCAGCACGTTACGATAGGCTGGTACCCACTCCGGATTAACCAGCTCAAGCATCACCTGCCGGTCGAGTCCGCGGGGCGCTCCATAGTCGATATCCTCCAGCGAGGCTTCCTGGCGGAGCCTGGCCTTCTTGAGCAACCGCCGTAGCCTCAGATTGTCGCGGTACAGCTTTTCATCCTGCACCAGCAAGCCCACGAATTCGTCATGGGACAAAGATGCCTGATGCGAGTCGGCCAGCCGTTTCTCGAAGCTCTCCGCCATACCGTGTAGCTTGAGGGAATGCAGGATGGAGATCGTTTGTTGGTTAAGCACAGTGTGTTACTCCTTTCATCGGTAATACTCCGGTCCTCTGATATTCTGATGTGGCGGCAGTCCCGGCAGGCGGGGTTGCTCGCTGTTATCGGCATGGCGGTCGAGTCCGGCGGACAGGATGGCCTTCATCGACCGGTAGGAGCAGGCTTTATACTTGAGAGCCCGGCGTGCCGCCGCTTCGACACGTACCGGCTCGTAATCACGCGTCAGGTTAATAATCCCCAGGCATGCCTTGTAGCCCTGCTCCGGATAAGGACGCGTGGCCAGTATCTTTTCTACCAGCCGGGCGGTAGCCTCTCCGGTCTTGCCGGCCCACCGGATAAACCGATCCGGATTCCACTCGGCGTAAAACCGGTGTTCGGGAAGCATATGCTCCGGGAGTGTGGTATAACCGTTTTTGTGGTAAGACCGGACGTGGGCGGCGACACGCTCGCCTTTGCGGAAAGCCTCCAGGGTCGTTGCGGTCAGCCGGATGTCCAGTTTCTCGTGCAGAAGCCGATAAGGCACGCTGTAGTAATGGTGGTCCACCTCGATGTGGTAGTTGAGCTGCACCTTAGCCTTGTACCATTCGGCATATTCGTATGGTCCTGTGGGCAGTGGCAGGGCATTGGGCCTGTCTACAGCTTCAAACAGCTCCTGGCGGGACTTCTGGAGCTTTTTCAGTGGCCGGGCGTTGAGACGCTCCAGGCACTCGCGGATAGCGGCGTTGAGCTCGGCCAGGCTGTAGAAGGTGCGGTGGCGCAGCACCGACAGTATCCACCTCTGGGCGATGAGCAAGCCGTTTTCCACCTTCGCCTTATCCCTAGGCTTCCTAGGGCGCGCCGGCAGCACGGCGCAGCCGTAGTGCTCGGCCATATCTGCGTAGGTAGGATTAAGCTCCGGTTCGTACTTGCAGGCTTTGCTGACACCGCTCTTGAGATTATCCGGTACCAGCACCCGGGGAACACATCTGAAATACTCCAGTGCTCGTCGATGGGCGCCGATCCAGTCCGGCAGTGTCTGCGATAGCGAGGCCTCGGCATAGGTGTAGTTGGAGGCTCCCCAGACGGCCAGGAATAGCTGGGTAAGAATAAGCTCACCAGTTAATGTGTCAACGATAGACAGTCCATCGGAGTAGTCGATGAACAGCTTTTCGCCGCCGCGGTGCTCCTGGCGCATCACGTAATCGAGCTTTTTCCGCCACCGCCAGTAATGCTCGCAGAACTGGGTATACTGGTAGCCGTCAGGGTGGTTTTCCTTGTACTCCAGCCACAATTGGCTGAGCGTCAGGTTGAATTTACGGTAGGTGCGCAGCTCGTTGTAGATGTGCTCGCAGTCCGGCTGCGGACGTTTGACCGAACTGGGAATATGCTCGGTGGGGAAAAGACGCTCTTCAAGCTGGGCCTCGGCCATGGCCGAGGCTTCGGCCCAGGTCACCTTAGCTGCGGCAACTCTCCGAAGATAATCAGCTACTGTGCTCCGGGAGACCCGGCAGCTCCTGGCTATTTCCCTCTCACTGATGCCGCAGTCTAACTTTAAACGTAGAATCTCTTTGATCTTGCGCACGGACAATCTCCTGTTGGGCATGAATCACCTCCATGGTGATTCTATGCCATTGTATTGTCCAGCGCCGCCAGAGGGGGCCGATTTGCTCCGAAAGGGTGGCCTACTTTCTTCCGAAAGGCCGGCCGGTTTGCTCCGAAATGGTGGCTATTTTAGTCCGAAAAACGCAGAATTAGGAAACCACTGCTGGCACAGAAAAGCTCGTAATGACTTGGTTTTGATACACCAAAGCTAGTTGGAGCGCTCTTGAATTCGCCCCATTGCAATTTCAGCAACGGAACGCATATTCTCCTCATTCAATTTTGCATGTAGTGAGGGCAAATCCTCTGCTATACCTATATCACCCAACAGGAGACAGGCGAAACGCGGTTCGACGCCTTTTGCTAGCATATCTCTAGCCGCAAACCGCAATTCGGCCCGCGGTAATTGGATTATTATCTTGTCAATAATAGGTTTGATAGTTACGGACTCAGGGTTTGAGGAAATATTCGTTTTTGGTGTATATAAAACACCCCCTCCAATTTTGGACATCAGTTTTAACATATCTCCTTTTGCGTCATTCCAGCATTGTAAAATCTCATTTCGATATTCTTCTTTAGCTATCAGCTCAAATTCAGGTTTGGGTAACCGTAACATAGCCATTATCACAAGTAATCTGGTATCCCAACGGCCGTGGCGTACCAACCTGATTGCAGTTTTAAGGACTTTTATTGTACCGATGCAAATAAGGGCGTTGGCGGCAGCTAAACCTGGGTCTTGCCACCCTGTATTTTCAGCATTTGGTCTGTGCACTATTTCTTCTGTCAGTGCGGAAATGGACGCGTTGCTTCCAATGCGGCTTAAATGATTCAGTATGTCTTTTTTATCTATTGGGCTCGCTGTTGGGAGTGCCAGGAGCAATAGCTTCTCAAACTTTTCATTTCCCAACTTATCCATCGCTTCGCAAATTATTGTACCCATGACCTCATCAAAGAAATTAACCGCTAATAATGCGCCAAATTCGGTATTCCCGCAGGACAGAGATGCCTCCGCTAACTGAATGGTGCGCTTAATTTCTTCCCTTGCCCACTCCTCGTCAATGTGAAACTCGCCTAGCCGAACCAAATATTCAATAGCTTCTTGGGACTCGGGCCATTGTCCGGATGAAGAAGTCTCATTGAGTGCCGTAACAACCTTCTGCAGCACCTTGCCACTTTTGGAGAATTTTTCATTGCACGCTAGTTCACCAAGTGCAGTTATCGCCTGGGACCGAACCCTTGACGATGTGTCCTTACTAGCTTTGAGTAATAAATCGACTAATAATTGCCGGTTCTCGACATCCCTTTGAAATAGCGCCCTAGACTCCAATGCGATTACGGCCGCCCATCTGGCTGTAGGGGAAAGCTCTTCCAAATCTGCAAATAATTGTAGAGGCAACTGCAACAAGCGTTGGTCAGACATTAAAAACGGACTGAGGGCATCATTTAAGACGGCATTGGTGCTCGGAATATGCGCCGGTTCCTTCTCGCTTTTCGACGGATCTTCTTCGTTTATCACATTGAGCATTTTTGCGAATACCCAGGGGTCATCCAAAGTTTCACCCATGCAATGGACCGCGAACCTGCGATCATCCTCGCTTTTTGCAAGCAATGAATCAATTATCCTCTTACAATAATCTGATGGTTGGGTTCCTGCCTCACCTGCAAGGCAACGGCTGATGGCCCAAATATTACGGCTCTGAACAGCGAGTTTTAAGAGGACGCCGGCGTCTTGAGCCTTTGAAACGGCAAAAATAAACGGGTAGGTCCACCAAGGATCTGAAACGAGATGTTTACAATCATCAGATTCCACTTTGAGTTCTTCCGATAACCAACACCCAGCAAAATACTCTTGGAATATTTGATGAGCAAAACGAACTGCATTTCGCTCAATGACAATTAGCGGGCTTTCAAATACTGCTTGAATGGTGCTTTCCTCCGTTGTATTTATCCGCCCAGTAGACCGAAAAATTGACCATGTCTCACGAATTATCTTTCTCGCCCTATTTCTCGGTATCACCGTCACTAGTTGCCGGTGCATTTGTGACCCTAGTTCAGTCATGAATTCATCGATCTCATCACGGAAGGAACTCGGCAAAGTTCCGGCGCCTAAAACAAGTTCTCTTTCCAGAGTATGCTCCACCAAGTCCGCGATAAATCTGGCTTCAACACTACCTTTATCCTTCCATTCTTGGGCAACCATCTTGGCATAAAGCGGCCACCGAGCAGCTTCCTTCAACCGAGGGGGTAACTTTTGCAATTCTGGCTGATAACCGAGGGCTCGGGATAGAAATAGGCTGAGGTCGGCGTCATTGAATGGTTGCAGCACGGCTGTGGATAGTCCTTCGGAATCCAGATCTGTATTGGTGGAGATACTATAAGTCTCATCGCGGCGACCAGAAATCAAATAACGGTGAAGGGGATATTCCAAGCGCCAGCTCCTGAATTCATTACGCAACTGGTCGCGGTTAGCGGGAGCCACCTCAGTCCAGCCATCCATAATAAGCACAACTTCGTTTGATTTGAAAATACAATCAACATCTAGCTCTGTCAATTTCACCCCATATCGACCGAGTGACCGTTGGACGAGCCCCAGTAGTCCTATTCCGGGTTTGTATGAATCAAGTGATACCCATACGGCAATCTGTCGAGGGATCATTTCGAGCAAATTGATTTGAGTTTGACGCAAATTCGCTGTTTTTCCGGCTCCCGCAGGTCCTACGACGAAGAGACAGGATTGCAGGTTCAACGCATCTTCAATGCCGATTAACCGGTTGCCTAGCCGTACCTTTTGAGGAACATAAAAAGGTATCTCTTTTTGTTGGCGTACCCTGGAAACGAATTCTGTCCAATCAATGTTAAACTGATTAGGAATCATGTACGTTGTATCTTGACTCTCGCCATCCCCCGAATCTTGGGTGATGTTTTCCCTGGTCGGCGGCTCGGACTGTTCCTGCAAATAATCCACATATGGTTCTAGCTTGCCCTCTTTGTATAGGCGATTGATTTTGTCGGCTGTACCTTTACCGCAAATGGCCGGCATCCCTGGTCTGGTTTTGTAAAGCGCATATAGAGAGGACTGAGACTCTCCCGTTAATACGCACACAACTTTTCGCACAATCACCTCGGGAACTTTGACGTGCAAATCATAAAAAAAACGCTTTACTTCATCAGGATTTGTTAGCTTGTCCGTAGTCATCGAATATTGTCCGTATATTAGTGTTTTTTTGCCCGTATTGTCCGTATTTTATTTCTCGACATCGTCCGTAAACGTAGTATAGCCTTTTCGATGACAAGTGTAACACAGAGATCGGGGGTAACAAAGATGGTAACTATTTGGATTATTGAGTTAACCAGAAAACTCGGGGCTTCAAAAAATGGCTACTCG
>CAZPAL010000032.1:0-11108 GCA_964584525.1 uncultured Dehalococcoidales bacterium
GCTCGAACAGATAAAAGAAATGGCAGGCCGCGCGCAGGCGGCGCCCGGAGACCTGCTGCTGCTGGTAGCCGGCGATGATAAGATGGTTACCAGCGTGCTGGGCAGGATGCGTCAGGAGCTCGGCCTGCGGCTGGGGCTGGCTGACCCCCACACCTTTGCCTTCGCCTTCATCACCGATTTTCCGCTTTTCGAATGGAACAGCGAAGCCGGGCGCTGGCAGGCGGTGCATCATCCCTTCACCTCGCCGGTGGAGGCCGACCTGCCCCTGCTGGAGAGCGCTCCCGAAAAGGTGCAGTCACGCGCTTACGACATCGTGCTCAACGGCTATGAGATGGGAGGCGGCAGCATCCGTATCCACCAGAGCGACTTGCAGCGCAGGGTGTTCAAGGTAATGGGCTACACTGATGCCGAGGTGGATGAGCGCTTCGGGCACCTGCTGGAAGCCTTCAGTTACGGCGCGCCTCCCCATGGCGGCATCGCGCTGGGCATCGACAGAGTGGTCATGCTGCTGGCGGGTGAAGACAGCATCCGCGAAGTGATACCCTTCCCCAAGAATCAGAGCGCGGTGGACATGCTCTTCGACGCCCCGGCGGCGGTGGCCGGTGACCAGCTCAAGGAGCTGCATATTAGTTTGTGCCAGGAATAAGATAGGAGTTCGTATTTAATGAAGCTGATTGAACAAAAAACGGAGAATCACCAGGCTATGCTGACGGTGGAAATGGAGCCGGAGGAGGTCGAAAGCTCGATGGAGGCGGCCTTCAAAAGCATGGCCAAAGAGACTACCGTTCCCGGTTTCCGCAAGGGCAAGGCTCCGCGGGATGTGCTGGAAAGGCATCTGGGCAAACAGGCCGTCTTCGATGAAGCCATGCAGGAACTCATCCCCCAAACCTGTACCCGGGTCATCGAAGAACAGAACATTGCCGTTTACCTTCGCCCCACCCTCAACATAACTTCAACCGACCCGGTAACCTTTCGGGCGGTCATTCCTCTGCGGCCGGTGGTTGAACTGGGAGATTACAACAACATCCGTATGAAGATGCCCGAAGCCGAGATAACCGACGAGCAGGTGGATATGGTGGTGGACAGGGTGCGCCGCCAGTGCGCCACCTGGGAAATCGTGGATGGGCCGGTCACCATGGGCAACGTGGCCGTGCTGGATGTAGAGAGCAATGTCGGTGAAGTGCCCTACATCAGCCAGAAAGGCGCCCAGTTTCAACTGGGGGGTTCTCCGGAACCGGTGCTGGGGTTCGCCGAAGAGATAATCGGCATGGAAAAGGACCAGGAAAAAGAGTTTACACTCAGGTTTCCTGACCAACATCCCGATACGGAACTGGCCGGGAAAGAAGTTCACTTCAAGGTCAAGCTGAACGAAGTCAGGCAGGAAAAACTGCCGGAACTGAATGACGAATTCGTCAAGACGGTCACCCCCGGCATTGAAACCCTGGAAGCCTTGCGAGGCCAGATTCGTGCCGACCTTAAACAGCGCGAAGAAGAACGTATCCGCCTGGACCATGAGGACAAGGTCATCGACGCCCTGGTGGCGAAGAGCAAACTGGAATTCCCCCCCCAGCTGGTGGAGAGCGAAATTGACAGCCTGATAGAGCAGTATCACGAGCGGGTGCGCCGCTCGGTGCATTCACAGGAAGAGTACGACCACATCGTCAAACTGTCGCCGGAGGAAAAACTGCGCAAGGACTATCTGGCGACGGCCACTACCCGCGTCAAGCGCAATCTGGTAGTGGCACAACTGGTGGAAGCCGAGAACCTGGAAACCAGCGACGAGGAGGTTGACCGACAGATAGAACGCTTCGTGGAGGATGCCGGGGACAAGCAGGAAAAACGCCGTGAGATGCTCAATGCCGAAGAGAACCGCTATAATATCAAGCGCTGGCATACCGCCCGCAAAGGAATCAAACTGCTGGTGGACAAAGCCCAGCAGGATTAATACGGGTTTACAAGGAAAAGGAGGGAAATTATGGACATCATTCGTAGCGTCATCCCCATGGTCATCGAAAGCGGCGCCCGCGGCGAGCGCGCCTACGACATCTACTCTTTGCTGCTCAAAGAGCGCATCATTATCCTGGGCACGGCCATCAACGACCAGGTTTCCAACAGCGTTATCGCCCAGCTTCTGTTCCTCGACCGGGAGGACCCCGACAAGGACATCAACCTCTACATCAACTCCCCCGGCGGCGTGATTTCAGCCGGGCTGGCTATGTACGATACCATGCAGCTCATCCGCCCGGCGGTCTCGACCATCTGCGTGGGCATGGCGGCCAGCATGGCCACCGTGCTGCTGTGCGCCGGCGCCAGGGGCAAGCGCTTTGCGCTGCCCAACTCCACCATACACATGCACCAGGCGCTGGGCGGGGCGCAGGGGCAGGCTTCCGACATCATGATTGCCGCCAACGAAATCATGCGCCAGCAGGAAAATCTGCGCGGCATCCTGGCCAAGCACACGGGGCAGCCCATGGAGAAGATTATCCATGACACCGACCGCGATTACTACCTGAGCCCCAAGCAGGCGGTCGAGTATGGAATCGTGGACGAGATACTCTCCAAACCCGAAGAACTGGAAGACAAAAAATCGCGCAAATAAACAAACGCGGTAAAATAAAAAGGGGGGAGCTAGCTCACCCCTTTTCCATCCAGTTCAATCAGGCCTTATGCCCGCCGAACAGCTTGCGCTGCAATCTGGCTGGCAGTCCGGCCACCACCAGCAGTGGGTTGGCGCTGCTGCCATGCACCCTGGAATGGCGCATAGCCTCCAGGAACTCCTCCCGGCCGTTGAAATCCGGGATGGTGACGTAAGCTCTCCCCACCTCACCCGGCGTATGGGCGTCGCTGCCGGCTCCCATGCGCAGGTGGTGTTTACGCGCAAAATTACGCGGGCGCGACATGTTCTGGAGTGGGATGGTGCGGGCGTTGAACACTTCCATGATGTCTATGTCGGAGACGATGCCGGCGAGAGCGTCGGCCTGCATGCCCGAACTGCGGTAGGGGTCGAAAGGGTGGGGGATGCACACCACGCCCTGCTGCTCGCGGATACGCCGGATGGTCTCGGCCACACCCAGCCCGGATGGTATGGTTTCGCGCAGAAACATGCCGATTATTTCCCCGCGCGTGGTCATTATCTCTTCCGCAACAATCACTTTGAAAGGCGCGATAGCCTTGACCGCCCGGGCACCGTCGGTAGTGCCGTGGTCGCATACGGCGATGCAATTCAGGTCCAGTTCCCGGCAGCGTTCCACCAGTATTTCAGGTGCGGTATCCGAATCGCCCGAGTAGCAGGTGTGGATATGCAGGTCGGCCTTGATTAAAATGCCCCCGGCCAATCTACTTATCCGCCTTTGACAGCACTTCCAAGCCGTCCCCGGTCAGCAGCACCGTGTCTTCGATGCGCACACCGCCCCACTCGGGCAGGTAGATTCCGGGCTCGACTGTAAATACCATGCTCCTGGCCAGTATGTCTTTGGAGTTGGTCCCCAGCCGCGGGGATTCGTGAGCAACCAGCCCCAGGCCGTGGCCCAGCCCGTGGCCGAAATAGGCCCCATAGCCGGCCTGCTCGATGACGGCGCGGGCATAGCTGTCGGCTGCATGACCGGTGACGCCTTCCTTGATACGCTTCTCGGCTGCCAGTTGGGCACCCAGCACGGTGCCGTAAACCGCCTGGAAGCGCTCATCGCGCGCGCCGACGCACAGCGTGCGCGTCAGGTCGGAAACATAACCGCCGACCCTGGCGCCGATGTCGATTACCACCGGCTCGCCGGCCCTCACCGTGTATTCGGACGGGCGGGCGTGGGGCAGGGTGGAATTGAGTCCGGCTGCCACGATGACTTCAAAAGGCAGCGCCTGGCTGCCGTGTTCGCGCATATATTTCTCAATCTCCCAGGCAAGTTCAAGCTCGCTGATGCCTTCCCGCAGCACCTCCCCGGCGTGCGCTATGGCGGCATCACTGATGGCGACCGCTTTTTTAATGAGTTCGATTTCCACCGCATCCTTGATGGCGCGGATGGCCTCCAGCACGCCGGTGACAGGCTCCAGGGTGATACCAAGTGGTCTGGCGGCCGACTCCAGCCGTTCATGGGCACCGCAGCTCAGGCTTTCCACTTCGTAACCCAGCCTGTGGACGCCGAGACCGCTCGCCAACTGTGCGAACCACTTAACCATCTCGCCCGCGGTCTGATACAGTTCGTAATCAGGCGCTTCCCGCTTTACCTGCTCGACATAACGAAAATCGGTAGCCAGAATTTGCCGCATTGAGGTGACGAGCAGGTAACCGGCGGACCCGCTGAAGCCGGAAAAATAGCGCCGGTTGTCCGCCTGGGATACCAGTAGGGCATCGATATTACCAGGCGTGAAAGCCTTCCTGAGGGCGTCGAGCCGCTTACGGCTGTTGTCGGTCATGCTTATCGTCCTCATCGGGATTCAGGTGGGCCAAGGGATGCGACGCCATATAGATGCGGCGGGCCTGGCTCTGGGTGACGTGGGTATAAATCTGGGTGGTGGAAAGGTTGGAGTGCCCCAGCAGTTCCTGCACCACGCGCAGGTCGGCGCCGCCGTCCAGCATATGGGTGGCGAAGGAATGCCGCAGCAGGTGCGGGTGCACCTTTTTTTCCAACCCGGCCTGCAGCGCGTAGCGGGAGAGCAGTTTTTGCACCGAACGTTCGGTAAGCCGCCCGCCGTTGCGGTTAAGGAAAACCGCCGCCGATTTTTTATCTCCCAGCAGGCGCCGCCGGCCGTCGCCCAAATACACAGTCAGCGCGCGGGCGGCAAGCTGTCCCATCATGACCATTCTTTCCTTGTTGCCCTTGCCCCATACGCGCACCTCGCGGCTGAGGGTGTCAATGTGATGCAAGTCCAGGTGAGCCAGTTCGCTTACCCGCAGCCCGGCAGCGTAAATGAGTTCCATGATAGCTCTGTCGCGCTGCCCCTGGGGGCTGTCGGTATCGGGCATGCGGATGAGCCTGTCCATTTCCTCTACGCTCAGGAACTCCGGCAGGTGTTTGTCCAGTTTGGGGGAGGCGGCTTCCTCCACCGGATTGACGCTGATAATACCCTCTCGCAGCAGGTAGCGGTAGAAAGAACGAATGGCGGAAAGCTTGCGCGCCAGGCTCACCTTGGCCACTCCCTGCTGTATCAGGAAGCCCAGGTAGTCGCGCAGGACGCGCTTGTCAACCGCCTCCAGCGACTCGATATGCCGCAGCTCCAGAAACTGGAAAAAGCCCTTCCCGGTGCCGCGCTGGTGGTTGCCCACCAGGTCGCTGGTGTAATTGCGCACCGTGTATCTGGAGGCATGTCTCTCGGCCTCCAGATAATCTACATAACGTTGAAAAATCGACTGCATTATTCTGCCTTGGCGTTTCGGGGTTTACACTTCAAGCAGCGGGTGGCTTTTCCGAACTGAACCACCAGCCCGCCGCACGCGGGGCAGGGTTCGGGCAGCGGCTTGTAATTTATGGCAAATTTGTGTTTGGGGTAAGCGCTGCAGCCGTAAAATACCTTGCCGCGTCGGTTGTAACGGCCCACCAGTTCACCGCCCTCGGGGCAGTCGGGGCATTTAACCCCGGTTTTAATGAGCAATGTCTGGGTGAATTTACAGGCTGGATAATCGCTGCAGGCGGCGAATTTGCCGAAGCGCCCGCTCTTGAGCACCATCGGTTTCTGACATTCGGGGCAGAGTTCTCCGGTGGGTTCGTCCGGTATTTTAACCTTTTCCATCAATTCACCGGCATTGTCGAGCGACTGCTTGAGCGGCCGGTAGAACTGGCTGACTGTATCCACCCAGCCGGCTTCCCCGTCGGCGATTTTATCAAGCTGAGTTTCTATCCGGGCGGTGTAGTCGATGCTGACGATGCTTTCGAAGTACTGCATCAGGATATCGTTCACCAGTATACCCAGTTCGGTGGGTTTGAACGCCCCGCCCTCCCGGGCCACGTATTCCCGGTCCTGGATGGTGGAGATGATGGGGGCATAGGTCGAAGGCCGGCCGATGCCGTTCTGCTCCAGTATTTTTATCAGCGTGGCTTCGGTGAAGCGGGGAGGGGGTTTGGTGAAGTTCTGCTGGCTGTTGATTTCGATTAATTTGAGAGAATCTCCCTTTTCCAGTTCAGGCAGGGGGGCGCCTGCGCCGCCTTTATTGCCGTCGTCATCAATCTGTTCGCTGTAAAGCGCCATAAACCCCGGGAAAACGTTGACGCTGGCCGAACTGCGCAGCAGGTAGCGGGTTTTAGCGGCCGCATTTTGGGCTTCGGTATCCACAGCGGTGTTATCGAACACGGCCTCGGACATCTGGCTGGCCACCATGCGTTGCCATACCAGTTGATACAGCCTGGCTTGGTCGGCGGTCAGGGCTGTTTTTAAAAACGAAGGCTCGCGGGCGACGCGGGTCGGGCGGATGGCTTCATGGGCTTCCTGTGCCCCTTTGACCTTGCCGGCGAAAAGCCTGGCGCTGGCAGGCAGGTAGGACTGACCGTATTTTTCAAGGATAAAATCACGAGTCTCGGACACAGCCGAGTGGGCCACGTGAGTGGAATCGGTGCGCATGTAGGTGATGAGCCCCACTTCACCCTCACCGGCCACCGGCAGCCCTTCATAGAGCTGCTGTGCCAGGGCCATGGTGCGCTTGGCGGTGAACTTGTAGCGGCGCCAGGCTTCCTGTTGCAGAGTGCTGGTGATGAATGGGGGAGCCGGGGCACGTTTGCTCTGTTTTTTGGCTACTTTATGGACGCTGTAAGCCGCCTGCTCAAGCTCTTTTACGATGGTTGCTGCCGTGCCGGAGTCGGCAATCTCCAGTTTGCTGCCGTCCGCCAGCCCGATCAGGCTGGCTTTAAAACCCGGTTTCCGGCCGTCTTTCGAGAGCAGGGCGTCGATGCTCCAGTATTCCACCGGTTTGAAAGCCTCGATGGCGCGCTCGCGGTCCACGATAATTCTCACCGCCACCGATTGTACCCTGCCGGCGGAAAGCCCGCGCCTCACCTTGCGCCATAAAAGCGGGCTGAT
Organism: uncultured Dehalococcoidales bacterium; assembly: GCA_964584525.1. Lineage (GTDB taxonomy): Bacteria > Chloroflexota > Dehalococcoidia > Dehalococcoidales > UBA1222 > CAZPAL01. The sequence goes on from CAZPAL010000032.1 coordinate 7,003, forward strand.
CTGGTATCCCACCAGGCGGTCCACAATCCGGCGGGCCTGCTGGGCGTTGACCAGTTGCAGGTCGATATCGCGTGGTTTCTTGAAAGCGTGTTCGATTGCCTCGCGGGTGATTTCATGGAATACCACCCGGCGGAAGGCGTTTTTGGAGCTGCCGATAGTCTCCGCCAGGTGCCAGGCGATGGCCTCTCCTTCACGGTCGGGGTCGGTCGCCAGGAAGATGTTTTTGGCCTTGGCCGCGGCTTCTTTCAGTTCCTTGACATCCTTGCTGCGGTCGCGTGAAACTACGTACTTGGGCTCGAAATTATTGTCCACGTCAACGCCCAGGCGGCTTTTAGGCAGGTCGCGGACGTGGCCCTTGGAAGCCTTCAGCGTGTAGCCTTTGCCCAGGATTTTTTCCAGCGTGCGGGCCTTGGCCGGGGATTCTACTATGACCAGGTTGTTACTCATATTTTTTCAGCACTACTCCACTCTTGTGTAAAAAGTTCTGTCGCTGTCCCGGACCAGGGCAAAATTCATGGCGCCTACCTGTTTGATCCTGCCCTTGATTTCCAGCATGGTGAGCGTCCCGCTGACGACACTGGCTGGAGTACCCGCTGCCCGGCAGATTTCATCGATATGCCGGGGTTCGGCCGTCAAGTGCTGCAATAACAGCTTTTCCAGGGGGCTGTCTGCGTCCAAACCCGGGATTGCCGGCTGGCAGGCCGCAGCCGACATGTTCAACTCTTCCAGTATATCACCAATGCCGCTTACCAGTTTTGCCCCTTCCTGGATGAGACGGTTGCAGCCGGTGCTGGCCGGGGAGAGGATGCTGCCGGGGATGGCAAACACCTCCCGGTTCTGTTCCAGTGCCAGTTGGGCTGTGATGAGGGCTCCGGATGTCTCTCCGGCCTCCACCACAAGCACCCCCAGGCACAGACCGGCCAGGATTCGGTTGCGCCGTGGAAAATGCTCCGGGCGCGGGCGCACCCCGGGCGGGTATTCGCTGATGAGAGCTCCCCTGGCCGCGATACGCGCGGCCAGGAGGCTGTTTTCGGCGGGGTAGATGGTATCCAGCCCGCCACCCAGCACGGCCAGCGTGCGCCCGCCCGAGGCCAGCGCGGCGCCATGACTGATGGTGTCAATGCCGCGCGCCAGACCGCTGACTACCGTGATTTGGTTGTGCGCCAGTCCGGCGCAGAACTCCTCGGCGACCTGTCTTCCGTAAAGGGTGGGACGCCGTGAACCCACCACCGCCAGGCACAGTTCGTCCTCCGGCTTGATTTGGCCCTGCACGAACAGCGCGTGCGGGTGGTCGTAGATTTCCTTCAGCCTGGCCGGGTAGCCGGCGTCATGCCAGCTCAGCAGGCTGATATTCAGCCGGCGCATCTGTTCGAGGCGCGCGTCCAGTTCTATGGCGGGTCTCTGCTTTACCAGGCAACGCACGCTATTTTCGTCGAGCCCGCATCTTTTAAGGCCGGCGGCATCAGAGCGCCAGGCCGCCTCGAGGCTGGGGAAGAAATTCTCGATTTGTTTGAAGCGAGCCGGCCCGATTACGGGAATATAGCTGAAACCCAGGCGGTACTTTTCATCAGCGGAACTCATCAGGTCTGGTATTCTAGCATGGGGTGCCTTCACTGGACAACAACATCGAGCTCGGGGCACTGAACCCATACCAGCCTGCCAAAGGGACGGGTGTGTTATAATGAGAACCGGATTTTATTTCAGGCTGCGGTTGTTTATTTGAACACATACGATGTGCTTGTTATTGGCGGCGGCCCGGTTGGGGCTTACACTGCCGGCAACCTGGCAGGCAGCGGGTTGAAAGTAGCTGTGCTGGAGAAAAGAGCCGACATGAGCGGTCCGGTTTGCTGCACCGGTCTGGTCAGTACGGAGTGTCTGGAGCGTTATCCTGTCGAGCCCGCTCTCATCCTTAACCGTTTCAATAAAGCGGTGCTGGTTTCTCCTGGCGGGCAGCGCATTTCAGTGGAACGGCCTCAGGTTCAGGCCTGCGCTATCGACCGGCCGGGCTACGACCACAGGATGGCTGAGAAGGCAGCCGCTGCCGGAGCGGAATTTTTCTACGGCCATCAGGTCAGGCAACTCAACATCCGGGCGGGGGGCGTGTCCGCCGAGGTGGAAACCGGCGGGGACATTCTAATATTCCGGTCGCGGGTGGCCGTGCTGGCCTGCGGCTGCGGCAGTGCGCTGGTCGAGCAGGCGGGTATGGGAAAAGCCGGAGACTGGAAAATGGGGGTTCAGGCGGATGTCGATTTGCTCGGAGAGCCGGGCGTTGAAATTCATCTGGGAAACTTGTATGCTCCCGGTTCATTCGCCTGGGTGGTCCCGCTGCAGGCCGGACGGGGTTTGATAGGGCTGCTGGCCAGACGCGATACCAAGAAGCATTTCGAGTGTTTTCGGGCCAAATTGGAGGCGGAGAACAGGGTAGCCGCCGGGATGCTGAAACCCCGTTTCAGGGGTATCACGCTCAAGCCCCCGGCACACACCTTCGCTGAGCGGGTGCTGCTGGTTGGTGATGCGGCCGGACAGGTAAAACCCGTCAGCGGCGGCGGCATATACTACGGCTTGTTGTGTGCGGATGTGGCTGCCGGATGCCTGAAATCCGCCCTGGCGGAGGATGATTTAAGTGCCCGGCGGCTTTCTTCCTACCAGCGCGGCTGGCGTGACCTGCTGGGTAAAGAGATTTTTACCAGTTATCTGGCGCAAAAGATTTACGGCGGCTTCAGCGACCTGTGGCTGGAACGGCTCCTCGGCGCGGCCCGCAAACGCGGCTTGTTTTCCGGCCTGGCCGCCAGTGAGAAACTTGGTTTTGACTGGCACAGCCAGGTGATTATGCAGGCCGGCAGGCGGTTTATCTTTAACCGGTAGGCATCCGGCGAGCGCGTTTGCCGGTATAATAACATAGTTAGGGGTACTCATGAAGGAAGCGAACAACAGGTTGACTCTTGGAGAAGCGGTGAGCCGCTATCTGGTGGTGCTCGCGGGCAATGAAGGGGTGACTACCCGCGCCGAACTGCAGCGTTTCGTGCACTGGTTCGGCAAGGATTCCGCCGTTCTGGGGGTGACTCCGGACCAGGTTTCGGCCTATGCGGGGACTATTTCCATGAGGGACCCGCAGTGTGGGCATAAACTGGAAGCAGTGCGGGCGTTTCTGGCCTATGCCGCCCAGGAGGGCCTGAGCACAGGCAATCTGGCAACGCACCTCAAGGTTAAGAAGTTGCCGCTGCCGACCGGCAAAATCAAAAAAACCATCGGCAAACCTGCTATCGAAACTCAGACCATCACCCGTGCAGGCTATGACGCCATGCTGCTGGAACTGGAAAAATTGAGGGAGAGCCGCCCGGCGGTGCTGGAAGAAATCCGGCGCGCCGCCGCTGATAAGGATTTTCGTGAGAACGCACCGCTGCATGCAGCCCGGGAGCGGCTCGGTCATATTGACGGCCGCATCAAAGAACTTGAAGCGTTGTTCAAACACGCCGTAGTGGCTGAACAAAACCAGGCGGCTGTCTTCCGGGTGGCAGTAGGCTGTGAGGTGCGCCTGGTTGAGATGAGCAGCGGCGAGGAGTTGCGCTGCACCATCGTCAGCACCCGGGAAACCGCCCCCGGACAGGGCAAGATATCCTGCATTTCTCCCATCGGCAAGGCGGTTATGGGTAAATCCCGGGGTGACGTGGTCGAGGTTCCCATCCCTTCCGGGAAAAAGATATGCTACCGCATCGAGCGCCTGAGCGCTCCGGCGGGCGGGTAAGGGCGGATTCCAATCCTTTAGCTAGACGGCTGAGGAAGGGGGTTAAGATGAGCTTTATCGGATTCCTGGTGTCACTGGTGGCCCTGGTTTTTACCTTGATTGCTCTCATTCCTTTTTTGGGATGGCTGAACTGGTTCATCCTGCCGTTCGCTGTGCTGGGACTCACGCTCAGCGCCGTCGGCCTGTCCAGGGGCGGGATGCGTCCGCTGGGGGTGCTGGGAATAAGCCTGGGAGCCGCCGCCGTCATCATAGCCTGCATCAGGCTGATTATCGGTTGGGGCGTTCTTTAACCTGAAAAACCTGAAATCAAAACGCGCCGGATGCCCCTCACCCGGCGCGTAGTCGGTGGCGATGGTAGCCG
>CAZPAL010000033.1:0-10708 GCA_964584525.1 uncultured Dehalococcoidales bacterium
GTAATTGAGAGCCAGTGAAAGGGTCAGCCCGGTGTTGCCGGCAGTCAGTTTTACCGCCTGCCGGATTTCCTCCAGCATATCCTTCGGCAGGTTTGAACTGCGCCCCAGGTGCAGGATGCGCACGTTATTCCTGTGAAGGTCGGCGGCTTCGCTGTGGATGACACTCTTGAGCAGCCGGAACAGGCCTTCGATTTCCTCGGCAGGCCGCTGCCAGTTTTCGGTCGAGAAAGTGTAAAGGGTCACATAGCCAAGTCCCCTTTTACCAAGGTGGTTTATTACGCGGCGGGCGGCTTCCAATCCGGCCCGGTGCCCTTCGAGCCTGGGCAAGCCGCGCCGGGTAGCCCAGCGTCCGTTGCCGTCCATTATGATAGCCACATGGGCCGCCTGCGCTGTTTGCTCATTCATCCTGGAACATATTGTATCAGATGGACGGCTGCCCTGCTTGACAGCGGCAGGCAGCCGCGCTATTATATGAGAATATTCATATATAAGCATATTAATCCAGGCAGCTTGACCGGCCCGCGGGCGGGGCGCTTGAAAAAAGAAGGATGATGGCATTTTGAGCACCAATTCCATAATCTATATCAGTGTTTGCCTGGGTTTGGTGTTGCTGTCAGGCTTGCTGGACCGCAAGAAGACGGTGTCCGGCATAAAAAAGGGCTGGAAGATGTTTTACAACATGCTGCTGCCCTTTCTCGGCGTGCTCATCATCGTCAGCATCCTGCTGTATTTCGTATCCCCTGAGGTCATCAGCCGCTACCTGGGGCCGGGTTCGGGCGCGCTGGGGTTCATCCTGGCGGCGGTGGTGGGGTCGGTGACGCTCATTCCGGCCTTTATCTCCTATCCCATGGCGGCGGGCCTGCTGCAGGCAGGGGCAGGCTACTCCGTGGTGGCCACCTTTATGACTACCCTCATGATGGTGGGGGTGGTGACCCTCCCCATCGAAATCCGCTACCTGGGGAAAAGGGCGGCCGTCATGCGCAACCTGCTGAATCTGGCGGCGGCGGTCATCATCGGGCTGGTAATCGGGGTGGTGTTATGAAAAACGCCTTCCGCCGTTACGGGCGCTATCTCTGGCTGGCGGCCTTTGCCGCCGCCACCCTGGTTTCCTACCTGGCGGGTTTCGAACCGGGAAAGGACGTCTTCGTCAATTTCAGGGCCTCGCTGCTGGAGATGATAACTTTCGTGCCGTTCATCTTCATCATCGTGGGGTTGTTCGATGCCTGGGTGCCCAAGGAGCAGATTCAGAGGCATGTGGGCCGGGATTCGGGCATCAAGGGCATAGCGCTGGTGGTGGTGCTGGCCATGCTGCAGGCAGGGCCGCTCTACGGGGCTTTCCCGGTGGTCTACATGCTCTACCGCAAGGGCGCCAGTATCCGCAACATATTCATCTACCTGGGGGCTTTTTCATCGCTGAAAATCCCCATGCTGGGCATTGAAATAGGCTATCTGGGGATTGAGTTCACCCTGGTGCGCACGCTGGTGTCGCTGCCGCTCTTCATAGCCATCGGTTTCCTGATGGAGCGGCTGCTGGGCAAAGGGCACTTCGAAGTTACCGACGGCGCGCCCAAAACGGAAACGCCTAAACCTGCTTGAGTTCGGCTTCCTTGGCGGCGGCAATCTGGTCGGCGATGGCAATCAGGCTGTCGGTCAGTTTTTGAAGTTTGGCTTCGCCGCGCTTGAGTTCATCCTGGGAAATCTCTTTGTTTTTCTCCATATTTTTCATGTCGTCAAGCGCGTCGCGGCGGAAGTTGCGGATGATGATGCGCTGTTCCTCAACCAGCTTTTTGACCATTTTGGTCAGTTCCTGCCGGCGTTCTTCCGACAGGGGAGGAATAGCCAGCCTCACCACGTGGCCGTCGCTGGAGGGGGTGAGGCTCAGGTTGGAGCGCAGGATGGATTTTTCAATGCTGGTGATGGCTGACGGTTCCCAGGGCTGGATGATGAGCAGGTTTGAGCCTGAGACGGACACCGCCGCCATGTGGTTCAAAGGAGTGGGCACGCCGTTGTAATCCACCCGGATGTGCTCGACCAGTGCCGGGCTGGCACGCCCGGTGCGGATGGCCGCCAGTTCGCGCTTGAGGGCTTCGATGGTGACCTTCATTTTTTCTTCAGCTTTAAGCAGACAGGGCTCTATCATGGCTCCTCCTCGCTGTTGATAGTGGTGCCGATATGCTCGCCGCAGATGGCGCGTTCGATACTGCGTTCAGCCTGCAAATTGAAGACGATGATGGGCAGTTTATTATCCATGCACAGGGAGAGAGCGGTGGCGTCCATCACCGCCAGGCGCAGGCTGAGGGCCTGCATGTAACTCAGGTGCTCGAATTTCCGGGCTTTGGCGTCTTTGCGCGGGTCGGCGCTGTAAACGCCGTCCACATGATTTTTGGTCATCATGAGCACCTCCGCCCCCAGCTCGATGGCGCGCAGCGCCGCCGCGGTGTCGGTGGTCATGTAGGGATTGCCGGTGCCGCTGGCCAGAATCAATACCCGCCCTTTCTCCATGTGGCGTATGGCCCGGCGGCGGATGAAAGGCTCGGCTACCTGTTGTATGGTCAGGGCGGATTGAGCCCGGGTCTCCACCCCGATTTTCTCCAGCGAATCCTGCAGCGCCAGCGTATTGATGGCGGTAGCCAGCATGCCGGCGTAGTCGGCGGTGACGCGGTCGAACCCGTCTTTTTCAGCCTGGGCCCCGCGCCAGATGTTGCCGCCGCCCACGACGATGGCTATCTGGACGCCCATATCCCGGGCCTGTTTGACGCGGCGGGCAACGTCGGCGACAGTCGCGGCGTCTATGCCGTACTCGGTTTGACCCTTGAAGGCTTCACCGCTGAGCTTCAGGAGTATCCGCTTGTACCTGGCAGCGGGCATATTTAACTCCTGTCAGTTTTATTTATGCCGTTTCGGCTTTGGCGATAACCCCCACCTCAAAACGGCTGAAGCGGCTCACGCGGATATTTTCGCCGGTCTTGGCGATGGTCTCCACCACCAGGTCCTTGATGGTGCGGCCGGGGTCCCTGATGAAGGGCTGACTCATCAGGGCAATCACTTCATCGGCTTCGATTTCGGTTCCGGCGGGGATGTCTTCGTCATTTACGAAAGCCGGACACATGGCTGCCACCTGCATGGCGATGTCATGGGCCAGACGCTTGAATTCGTCGGTGCGGGCCACAAAATCGGTTTCGCAGTTGAGTTCCACCATGGCGCCGATGCGCCCGCCCGAGTGTACGTAACATTCCACCAGTCCCTGGGCGGTAACCCGCTCTGCCTTTTTGGCCGCCCTGGCGCAACCCCGTTCCTTAAGTATCTCAATAGCCCGGTCAAAATCACCCTCAGCTTCAACCAGGGCGTTGCGGCACTCCATAACCCCGGCCTGGCTTTTGTCGCGTAACTGCTTGACTGCGGCAGCAGAAATATCCAAAGCAGGTCTCCTTTAAAATTGTTAGGCGGCTATGCCGGCGGCATTGGCCGATTCCGGGATGTCCACCATCTCTACCAGCGGCTGGCCGCTGGAGGCTTCCAGCACACAACCGGCCATCTTGCCCACAATCAGCTTGATGGCGCGGATGGCATCGTCATTGGCCGGGATGGGCGCATCGATTTCGTCGGGGTTGCAGTTGGTGTCCACCATGGACACCAGCGGAATCCCCAGCCGCCGGGCTTCGGCGATGGCGATGCGTTCCTTGGACGGGTCAACGATGAACAGCGCTGCCGGCAGGGAGGTCATTTCCTTGATGCCGCCCAGCGAGAGGTTCAATTCAGCTATTTCTTCATTGAGTTCCTGCGCTTCCTTTTTTGGCAGGCGGGCGAATTCACCCTTTTCCTTCTGGTCTTCCAGTTTCACCAGGTGGTCGATGCGCTTCTGTATGGCGGCGAAATTGGTCAGCGTACCGCCAATCCAGCGTTGATTGACATAATACATGCCGCAGCGCCTGGCTTCTTCCTCGACGATAGCCTGGGCCTGTTTCTTGGTGCCCACGAACAGTATTTTACCGCCGTCTTCCACGATTTCCTTGACGTACTGGCAGGCCTTGGTCAGCATGCTGGCCGTCTGCTCGAGGTCGATGATGTGGATGCCGTTGCGCTTGGTGAAAATATACTTCTTCATGCGCGGGTGCCAGCGGCTGGTCTGGTGGCCGAAATGGGCGCCTGCCTCCAGAAGCTCTTTGATGGTAGTATTGTCTGCCAAAGAAATCCTCCCTCCCCTGTTTATGAAACGCTTTTCTTGTTTAACTTTTAACTTCAGAGTATATCATACCTGCCTGTGCCCGGCAACAGTCACGGTTATGCCCGTATTTTCTTTATAGTTGTTCTATGATTTTGTCACCGACTCGGATTTATGCCACCTGTTGCTTTTGCAGGAAGATACCATGCCGCATCGGTGGCAACTTGAAAGGTTTGGCGTCCGTCGTTGACATCACACGTCAGTTGAGTTGTCACCATCAATCATGGGCAGTTCAATAATGAAAGCAGCTCCCTGACCAGGCTCACTCTCCACACGCATTTTGCCCCCGTGTTCCCTGATTATCGAATGCGACAGGCTTAAGCCCAGGCCTGTGCCTTCACCGGCTGCCTTTGTGGTGAAAAAGGATTCAAACAACCGAGTCTTATTCTCCTTGGATATTCCTGGTCCGTCGTCCTGGAATGTTAGCCTGATACAATCGATTAGCTTTTCACTGGATATGGTGAGTATTCCCTTGCCGTGTGCTTCTTTCATGGCGTATTCTGCGTTGACGATTAGATTGAGAAATACCTGCTGCATCTGCCCCGGGTCAACGACAATCCACGGAAGGTCCGGGTCAAGGTGTTTGATGACTTCGATATTGGCTGTCCTAAGCACATAGCTTCTGAGGCCGAGGGTGGCATCTATAAGCTCATTAATACTCACGCTGGCCCTTACCGGTTTGGTTTGGCGGGCGAAAGCGAGCATGCGCTTGACGATATCTTTTACGCGGTTACTACCGTCGGCGATTATCTTGAGTTCTTCCATGACCTCGGAGGGCAAATCCTGCCTCTCTGAAAGTATTTCGGAGAATCCTATAACCCCGGTAAGGGGGTTGTTGATTTCATGGGCGATACCGGCAGTCATCTCACCCACGGCAGCCATGCGGTCGTTAATTCGGATTTTCTCTTCCATGCGTTGCTTTGCCTGTTCGCTTTGTCTGCGGGCGATAACGCCGGCCAGAGCGTTGGCGACAGCCGTCAGGAATTCCCGCTCGTTCGTATTATTAGCATGGCCCTCTTTGAGGTAGGTGTTAATCACCCCCAGCACCTTGCCTGAGAATATGATGGGGACGCAGTAATGGCCATGAGATACCATTCCCTCGTACTCCACTGTGTGGCGTTCGTCAAGGCAGCCAGCGAACTCAACCTCCTGTTTCAGGGCAGCCCTCCCGCACAGGCATGTGCCAAAGCGAACGCGGGCACATGCCTGTCGCACCGGTTCAGCAAGCCCGGATTGGGCTTTCATGATCAAAAAACCAGGCTCGTCTTCTACCAGGAACAGACTACCCTTAGATTCCAAAGTAAGCCAAGGGATCGAAAGAATAATGTCCAGGGATTTTCCTAAAAATTCATTCAACGTTAAGTCTTCAAGTGACAGGCAAAGCAGTGAATTTATCGCTATCTGAGTGGCATTGCTCCGTTTTAGTTCTTCCTCTGCCAGTTTCTGCGCGGTAATATCGAGAACAGTATGCAGGAAAATGGGTTCTCCGTTCGCGGTCGTTCGTCCAGTTGGATAAACCGCAGATTTAAACCAGCGCCTATTCTCGGAGTCATACAGCTCCTTTTCAACAGCCTGGTTGTTTTTCTCTACAGCTTCTTCCAGAGGGCAACCTGGAAAGGCATGATTAAGCCCGTGCATCAGCTTCGGGCAGTAGGCACCGATGATATCCTTCACGTGTACGCCCAGCCCTAGGCTCATCGCTTTATTGGCCAGCACAATGTGATGGCTGGCATCAACTAGGAGCCTGTCTGAGTAACAGATCGGCCGTGCCTAGAAAAAGTTAAATATCGAGATCGGCTAGGCACAACACAGTTATTACTCGGACAGGCTCCTAGCAAAACATAGAAAGGAAGTGTGTCAAAGGCCTCCTGGGCACCAGCCCCGATTGTATTTTCTTCCGTTTTTATGATGGTTTGTGGCTCTGAGTTTGCCGCATCCCTCAAAGGTCGTCTCGCTTCTTTATCTATGTCTCTCATAATTCAAACACCTGTTTACCTATGCCTGCTTTGTGCTCTTAAAGCTACGCAACGACGTTACATTCTACCTTAGTCGAATACTATTTACCAAGTATATGTAAGAATCAGGGGATTCAAGCATCAAGGAACTCCACTACCCCGCCATAATCACTTCTGCCTGTTCCAGTACCAAGTCGGTTGCTTTAGCCTGCTTATCCGGCGGGTAGCCGTATCTACGCAGGATGCGCTTGATTGTCACTCTCATCTGGGCGCGAACATTCTCACGCACCGCCCAGTCAATCTTGGGGTTAGTCGTCACAGCCCGCACAAGCTCTTGCGCTATCAGTTTCAGTGTTTGGTCGCCCAGCACCTTGACTGCGCTATCGTTCACTCCCAGCGCGTCATAAAATGCGACTTCGTCTTCGTTCAGTCCAAGATCTTCCCCGCGTTTATCCGCTTCCCGGATGTCGCGGGCCAGCCCGATTAGCTCTTCAATCACTTGCACAGTTTCTATGGCGCGGCTCTGGTACTTACTAATAGCCTTTTCAAGCATCTCGGCGAATGAGCGCGACTGAATCACATTTTTCTTCCCTCGCCTCTGAATTTCACCGCCCAGCAGTTTCCGGAGCAGCTCAACAGCCAGGTTTCTCTGGGGCATCCCGCGTACTTCGGCCAGGAACTCTTCCGATAAAATGCCGATTTCCGGCTTTTTCAAGCCCGCGGCCGCGAAGATATCGATCACCTCCTCGGAAGCAATGGCCCTTGAAATAATCTGCCTGATGGCCAAGTCAATATCATCCCGGCCGAAACCCTCTCCTGGTTCAGCTTTAGTAAGCGCGCTTCTAACAGCCTGGAAAAAACCCACGTCATCGCGAACCGCCAAAGCTTTTGCGCTGGGCACGGCCAGCGCAAAAGCTTTGGATAAATCCGTAACGGTTTCAACGAACCTCTTTTTACCTTCCGGTTGTGCCAACACGTGGTTTTGGGCGGCTGGAAGTACGGAAAGCTGGTCTTTGGCGCAGAACGTTTTCCATTTGGACCAGTCGAAGCCATGTAAAATGCCCCGGCAAATCTCGTATTTTTCCATCATCACGGCTACCGCCTGCTCCTGGTCGATGGCCGTTTCGCCCTTGCCACCGCTTTCGGTGTATGTCCCCAGTGCGGTCTTTAATTCCAGAGCGAGGCCCAGATAGTCCACCACCAGACCGCCGGATTTGTCCTTGTATACGCGGTTCACCCTGGCGATAGCCTGCATCAACCCATGCCCGCGCATCGGTTTGTCGACATACATCGTATGCAGGCAGGGCGCATCAAACCCGGTCAGCCACATGTCGCGCACGATGACTATCTTGAACGGGTCTTTGGCATTCTTAAAGCGTTTGGCCAGTTCTTCGCGGCGTTGCTTATTGCGTACATGCCCCTGCCATTCGGGGGGGTCTGTCACGCCACCGGTCATGATGATTTTCATTATTCCGGAGTTATCATCGTCACTATGCCAACTGGGGCGAATACGCGTAATGGTATTATAGAGTTCAACACAGATGCGGCGGCTCATGCAAACCACCATCGCCTTGCCGTCCATCACTTCAAGCCGCGCCTCGAAGTGGTTAACCATATCCTGCGCAATCTGGCCTATGCGCTTTTCTGCCCCAACCAGCGCCTCAAGCTGCGCCCACCTGGTCTTTAGCTTTTCCTTTTGTTCGATTTCTTCACCCTCGGTGACGTCTTCGAAATCGTGGTCAAGGAAGGGGCGTTCTTCCTCATCCAGTTTCAATTTGGCCAGGCGGCTTTCGTAATAGATGGGTACCGTGGCTTTGTCCTCGACAGCGCGCTGGATATCATAGACGCTGATGTAATCGCCGAAAACTGCGCGTGTATTCTTATCGGTTAGTTCAATGGGTGTGCCGGTAAATCCGATGAAAGAAGCGTTCGGCAAAGCCTCGCGCATGTGGCGGGCGTAACCGTCAATAAAGTCATACTGGCTGCGGTGCGCTTCGTCCGCGATAACGATAATATTCCGGCGGCTGGATAGTTCGGGGTATTTACTTTCGGTGGGGTCGGGAAAAAACTTCTGGATGGTTGTGAAAATCACCCCGCCGGAGGCTACCGTGAGTTTCAGCCTGAGGTCTTCTCGGCTTTCGGCTTGCTCCGGCGGCTGCCGGAGCAGCTCATGACAGCGGGCGAATGTTCCGAAAAGCTGGTCGTCAAGGTCGTTGCGGTCGGTGAGAACAACGATGGTCGGGTTTTGCATTTCCATTTGTTGTACCGCCCGCCCGGCGAAGAAGGCCATGGTCAGGCTTTTCCCGGAGCCTTGAGTGTGCCAAACCACGCCTATCTGGCGGTCGCCGCTCGTGCTTGAAGCCTTTAATGTCTCCTCCAAGGCCTTGTTGACGGCGTGGTACTGGTGGTACCCGGCCATTTTTTTCAAGAGAACTCCGCCCCCGGCATCCTCAAAGACGATAAAATATTTGATTAAATCCAGGAAGCGCCGTTTTTCAAACACCCCTTCGAGCATTACCTGTAACTGGGTAAGATGCTTATCCGCCAGTGTCTCGCCTTGAATGGTGCGCCAGGGTAGAAACCACTCCTGATTGGCGGTAATGGTACCGATTCGCGCATTCAAGCCATCCGAAACCACCAGCGCTTCGTTATAAGTGAAGAGGGCGGGTATTTGCTGCTTGTAATTTTGTAGCTGGTTAAAGGCGGCGGAGATGGTCGCCTTCTCGTCAACTGCATTTTTTAGTTCGATGACAGCCAGCGGCAACCCGTTTACGAACAGGATAACGTCCGGGCGACGCTCGGTCTGTCCCTGGGTGATGGTGAACTGGTTTATCGCCAGGAATTCGTTATTATCTGCATCCTCGAAATCCAGCACACGCACCAGCCCGCCGCCGATTGAACCATCCGGCCGTTCGTATTCAACAGGAACCCCTTCTACCAGGTATTTATGGACGGCGTGGTTATTACCTACTAGGGCGGGCAAGTCCGGCCGTTCCAGCTTGCGGAAGGCATCTTCGATAGCGCCGGCAGGAAGCTCCGGGTTTAACTGTTGAAGCGCCAGGCGTAGCCGGCGCGGGAGAATGGCCTGGCTCCAATTGTCACGTTCGGCATCGGGGGTTTCAGGCGCGATGTCCGGACCCGAGATGATAGTGTAGCCGAGGGCTTCCAGCCAGGCTAAGGCTGCCTCTTCGACGACTGATTCGGTGAATTTCATAATATTTTTAACCCCCACACGTCATAAGTGTTGACAAAGGTAGAATAGCTGTTCTATCATGACAATAGCTCATCTACCATGTGTAGAAGGAGTCCTTAAGTCGCCTCTCGAGGCGGCTTTTGCTTTTCGTAGTATTCATCTCTTTCTTTTCTTAACTTCCGCCGATATGATTCGTGATCAACACAAAAAGCTGTGATCAATACCATATAAGACGGGGTTTTCCTCAGTGCTATCAAATAATCCTCGTTTTCTAACCATAGATATACTCTTGTTTGGCGAGGACTATTCGCCTTTTTAACCTCTTTCTCCCAGACGGAAACAACGGGGTCTTGAGAATAATCAACAGTCGGCTTGGTCCATGTTATTCGCCCGCAGCGCTTTAAATCCGGAAGGCGCTCGCCCGAAGATGCATCGTCTCTTTGAACTATGTGCCAGAACCCGGCTTCGCGCCCATATTCGAGCCTTGTGTCGTGCGTGACGGCCAGACCTCGAAAGCTAGGCCGTGTTTGCTTGAAGTCACGCTCGAATACACCGTAAACCTCCTCGATAAATTCTTCCCAATTGCCATGAAACGAAATAATTTCGGGTAGCCAATCCGGTGTCGTCATGCCTGCCGGTCCGTCGCTTGCCAGACAAACATGTTCACTTTGCTTTCAAGGATGAGGTTGGTTTGTGTGAGCGTATAACCTGAGCGTTCCTTCGCCCTGTTCACCAGGGCAACCTTGGCGGGGCTGGCATTCAATCCACGGTTGACATAAGAGATAGCACCGGCGAGTAGGTCAGTGAGCTGTAAAATTTCCACCTCGTGCGAACGTACGGTCTGGACACGTTCGATAATCCGGCAATCGAAATCGTACAGGTTATTACATAAAACCTCATGTAACTTGGTTGTTTTATCGGCGCTGCGGGTATCTTTGATATCGAGATATATACGGTAACAGGCTTTCGGGTCCAATATTACCTTCAACATATCGAAATACATCTTGTAATACCAGGTGTCGTGGTCCTGGCTGAAGTCATCGTGTCGAAGTTTGGTCTTGTCCGGAACAACGAGAGCGCGAAAATGAAGATCGCCCTCATCGAAGAAGTAATCCATAAGGGCTGTGTAAAAATCAAGCCCGGCGGGGGACACTTTGGTCCATTTGCACTCGAATTTGGGGGATAAACCATGGCGTGACTTTATCTCTCGTATGCTAACGGCAATTTCGCGGGATTTCTCCAGCGGGCACCACACCGCCCCCAGTACCATTACTGTTTGATGGTCATGCTCCAGGTGGCAGCTTTCGTCGCAATAAACGTTGTAGGTTTGGCTCATAA
>CAZPAL010000034.1:0-10580 GCA_964584525.1 uncultured Dehalococcoidales bacterium
ACATGGGCAGGCGTCTCCCTCGGCAGGTTTCTACGCCGTCCGTTTCAGTTGACACCTCTGGTGGCCGGGGGTAAAATTAAAGCTGCGTTTGTCAGGAGGAAGGGGAGTTTAGCGTATGATAGAGATGACCATCGACAGCCTGCGCGTCGGGCTGATGAATCCTAAATCCACCCAGCACGGCACGCCCTACGTGGTTTTGCTCAAAGAAAAGGGGGCGGAACGCTTTCTACCCATTTTCATCGGGCCGGCGGAGGCCAACGCTATTGCTCTCAAGCTGCGCGGCGAGCAAGTTCCGCGCCCAATGACGCATGACCTTTTGAGCTCGGTCATTGACGCGCTGGGCGCCGGTATAGACTCCATCATAGTCAGCGACCTGCGCAACGATACCTTTTATGCCAAAATCCTGCTTAACACCAGCGGTGGGCAGGTAGAGGTTGACGCCCGTCCCAGCGATGCTTTCGCCCTGGCGCTGGCCGCGTCAAGCAAAGTCGCCATCTTCGCCGAGGAGTCGGTGCTGGACAAAGCCGGCATTTCGCTGGACCGCGAAGAGGGGAACGAGGTCGTGATGGACAGCCGCACGCCTGAAACCGAAGACAACAGCGGCAAGCTACGCGAGGGTAAATCCGGCAAAGTCAGCGACGAGGAGCTTGGCAAGCTATCAGCCTACCGAGAATTTCTGGACAGCCTCGATTTGGAAGACTTCGGCAAGTATAAATCATAACCACCGGTGAGTTTTGATCAGCCCCCTGAAGAGCGAAACGCTCTCAGGGGGTTTATTTTAGGCTCGTATTCACCGAAGACAAGCTTGACTTGTTTCCCCCCGTTCTGCTATTCTTCTCGCTGGCTGTTTTGGGGCAAAGCGCCGGAACGGCTTTTTCACAGGTTAAGCGGCGCTTTCCACGGCGCTTGTCATAATTTAAACCTTTTATGAGGAATAAACGGGGTAAAGGGGACTAGCTAGTGGCTAAGAAGAAAGGCTGCCTCGGCTGTTCGTTACCGATAGCCATCGGAATCATCGTCATCGCTTTAGCTATCGTCATCGTGGGAGCGCTGGCAGGGCCTCTGGGTGTCAAGTTCGGCATTACCGGCCTCCCCGGCTGGATGACCCAACACGTGCCCGAACCCAAACTGCCCGCCGATGTGATATTCCACATCGGAAGCCTGGGCGTCACCAACACGCTGCTGGCCACCTGGATAACCATGTTCGTGCTGATTCTGGTAGCGTTCCTGGTGGCGCGCAAGCCCAAACTTATCCCGAGCAGAGCGCAATCTATGGTTGAAAGTGTCCTCGGCTACATCTACGACCTGTGCACGGGCAACGCCGGGGAAAAAGACGGGCGCAAGTTCTTCCCGCTGGTAGCTACCATTTTCCTGTTTATCCTTTTCAACGCTTTACTGGCGCTGATTCCTGGTTTCGGTTCTATTGAAGCCCATACCGCCGAAGGGGAGGTAGAACTCCTGCGCGGCGCCAACACCGATTTCAACACACCGCTGGCGCTGGCGCTTATTACCTTCCTGACAGTTGAATTCATGGGTTTCAAGCGCCTGGGGCTGGGTTACCTGAAGAAATTCATCACCTGGGGAGACTTCGGCCGGGCGGTGGGCAAGATATTCAGAGGCAAGTTCGATGCCATGGCCCTGCTGTCGGGTTTTATCCTGGGGGTGGTCGGCATACTGGAACTGGTCAGCGAGCTCATCCGTGTCGTTTCGCTGACCTTCCGTCTTTTCGGCAACATGCTGGCCGGTGAAATCGTGCTGCTGGTAATCGCCTATGTAGTACCCTATTTTATCCCCCTTGTCTTCTATGGCCTGGAATCCTTCTTCGCCGTCATCCAGGCCTTGATATTCGGCACGCTGACTATTGTTTATATATCGCTCTCCGTTTCCGGGCATGATTCCGGAGAGCATCATAAAGCAACGGAACAAATCAAAGCGGTTGAAAATATTTAAGGAGGGTTATTTCAAATGGATGCAGAAGCAATGAAAGTACTTGGCGCCGGTCTGGCCATAGGTTTGGGAGCCTTCGGCCCCGGCATAGGTCTGGGTTTAATCGGCAACGCCATGCTTTCGGGCGTGGCCCGCAACCCGGAAGCCCAGGGACGCATGTTCACCAACATGATTTTGATGGCCGGTCTTACCGAAGCCGTGGCTATCTATGCCCTGGTTATTTCCATCCTTTTGATTTTTGTCGCATAGCCGTTTTGGAGAGTCTCACCCAGGAGAGGTAAAAGATGGACCCTTTAACTAAGTTAGGCTTTAATGTACCTGTTTTCATAGCGCAGCTGGTCAACTTCGGGTTGTTGCTGCTGGTGCTGAGGCTTTTTGCCTACAAGCCCATCATGAAGATGCTTGACAACCGCGCCAACAAAATCAAGGAGAGTTTGGCGGCCGGCGAGATGGCCAGGGCGGAAGCGGTTCAGGCTGAAAAGGAAGTTGCCAGGCGCATCGAGGAAAGCAGCCGTGAGGGTCAGAAAATCGTAGACCAGGCCGTACAGGCAGGCGAAGAAGTGCGCCGCAAGGCCTCCCAGGAAGCCAAAAAAGAAGCAGAAGGCATCATCGAAAAAGCGAGGGTGGAAATCAAGCGGGAGCAGGAAGAATCGCTCAACGAACTGCGCAAGGGCGTAGCCGACCTGGCAGTGGTAGTAGCCGGGCGGGCTATCGGGCGCTCACTGGATGAAAAAACGCAGCGTCAACTGATTGAGGATGCCTTGAAAGAAGCATCGACATTAAAGGCCAATTAAGTGCTCGTTCCCAGGGAGATTGAACGATGGTAAAAGGCGTAGACATAAACAATACGGCAAAGGCTCTTTTCGAATTGGCGCTGGAGAACAACGACCCCACCGGCTGGCTGAGCGAGCTTCGGCGCGCCTCCGACCTGGTGAGCGACGCTGCGCTGGCGGCTGCCCTGCGGGACCCCAAAACGTCCCAGAAAGAAAAAGCCCAAATGCTCAATGACCGTTCCGGCGGCCTGCGGGATGAAACCCTCAAGCTGATTTTTCTGCTCGGGGAAAAAAACAGGCTGGCCGAACTGGATGAAATATCTATCGAATATCAGAGACTGCTGGATGCCTACCACGGGGTGGAGGGGGCCGAAGTGGCTGATGTGACCGTTGCCATGCCGCTGGACGAAGCCGGGCGCATGGAACTGGGTCACCGGTTGACCGGGATTCTGGGAAAACCGGTTATCGTGCGGGCCACGGTTGATGCCAGCCTGATCGGCGGCATCATTATCCGGGTCGGCGACAAGCTGATAGATGGCAGCATCCGCCATAAACTGGCGGCTCTGAGTAAGGAGCTGGTCTGATGACACCTATGGCAAAACAAGACGTGATTGCAGCCCTGACCAAACAGGTCGAGCAATTCAGTGCAGAGGTTAAGGTAGTCGATGTCGGCACCATCACCCAGGTGGGGGACGGCATCGCGCGCATTAGCGGGCTTTCCGGTGCGCGTTATAACGAGCTGCTCCAATTCCCCGGTGATGTCATCGGCATCGCGCTCAACCTGGAAGAATCCCAGGTAGCCGCCGTGATTCTGGGGGACGACGCCCTGCTCAAAGAGGGCGATGAAGTACGGGCCACCGGCCGCGTGGCGGAAGTCAAAGTTGGACCGGAACTCATCGGGCGCGTGGTTGACCCGCTGGGACGCCCGCTGGACGGCAAGGGCGCCATCAAATCCCGGAAGACCCGCCCTGTCGAAAGGGTTGCTCCCAACGTGGTGAGCCGCAGTTCGGTTGATACGCCGGTCCAGTCCGGCATCAAGGCCATTGACGCCATGATTCCCATCGGGCGCGGCCAGCGCGAACTCATCATCGGAGACCGCTCTACCGGGAAAACAGCGGTGGCGCTGGATACTATCATCAACCAGAAGGGCGGGGACCTTATCTGCATCTATGTCGCCATCGGGCAGAAAGCCTCCAAGGTAGCCCAGGTGGTAGCCAAGCTGGAAGAGCACGGCGCCATGGAGCATACCATCGTGGTGGCTGCCAACTCCTCCGAATCTGTAGCTTTGCAATATCTAGCCCCCTTCGCCGGCTGCGCCATGGGCGAGGAATTCATGGAGCAGGGCAAGGACGCGCTGGTGGTTTATGACGACCTCTCCAAGCATGGCTGGGCCTACCGACAGATGTCATTGCTGCTGCGCCGCCCCCCCGGACGCGAAGCCTACCCGGGCGACGTTTTCTACCTGCACAGCCGCCTGCTGGAACGCGCCGCCAAGCTAAGTAAAGAACTGGGCGGCGGTTCGCTGACAGCCTTGCCGATTATCGAAACACAGGCGGGTGATGTGTCGGCCTACATCCCCACCAATGTCATTTCTATCACCGACGGCCAGATTTACCTGGAGACCGACCTTTTCAACGCCGGCATCCGCCCCGCCCTCAACATCGGCATCTCGGTATCACGCGTGGGTTCCGCCGCTCAGACCAAGGCTATGAAAAAGGTGGCCGGCAAGCTGAAGCTGGCCATGGCCCAGTACCGCGAGCTGGCGGCTTTCGCACAGTTCGGCACGGCTGAGCTGGATAAAGCCACCCGCGCCCAGATAGACCGCGGCCAGCGCATCACCGAAGTGCTGAAACAGCTTCAGTACGTGCCCATGAAGGTAGAGAAGCAGGTAACCATCCTGTTTGCCGCTATCAACGGCTTTCTGGACGATGTTCCCGTGGCCAGTGTGCAGGATTTTGAATCCCGCCTGCATCAGTATATAGAAACCCATCACTCGCAAATCAACCAGACTATCGCTGATACAAAGGTCATGGATGACGCCACTGAAGCGGAACTCAAGACCGCCGTGTCTGACTTCAAGCGGACTTTCAAGGCATAAGAGGTAGAATTGGCTAACATCAGGCTTATCAAGCGGCGCATCAAGGGTATACAGAGTACGGCCAAGATAACCAAGGCCATGGAGATGATAGCCGCCTCTAAAATGCGCAAGGCACAGGAACGCGGGCTGGCCGGCAGGGCTTATTCGGAGAAAATCACCCAGGTGATATCCGGCCTTTCCTCGATGTCGCATGTCTCCAGCGCCGGTCATCCGCTGCTGGCCGTGCGCGCGCCGGCTAAAAAGGTGGCTGTCATTCATATTTCCCCGGACAGGGGGCTTTCAGGCGGCCTGGTATCCAACATCAACCGCAAGGGAGCCGCTTTAATCCTGGAACAGGAGGCGCCGGTTTCGGTCATCGCCGTCGGGCGCCGGGGGCTGGATTTCATGCGCCGAACTCGCCAGGACGTCATCGCCGAGTTCATCAACCTGGGCGATAAGCCCGGCCTGCTGGATACACTGCCCATCTCGCGTATCGTTATTGACGATTTCAGCCAGGGCAAAGTTGACGCTGTATACCTGGTTTATGCCCGTTTCGTATCGACTGCGGTGCAGACTCCGGTGGCGGTACAGTTGTTGCCCGTGCTCCCCCCCGTTTCCGACGGCAAGCTTCAAGGGGATTATATCTACGAACCCGGCACATCCGAAGTATTGAATGCGCTGCTGCCGCGTTACGTGGAGATGCAGGTTTATCACGCCATTCTGGAAGGTATCGCCAGCGAACAGTCGGCGCGTATGATTGCCATGCGCAATGCCACCGATAACGCCGAAGAGCTTATCGGAGACCTGACGCTGGTTTACAACAAGGCACGCCAGGAGTCTATTACCACAGAGCTGCTGGATATCATCGGTGGCGCCGCGGCTCTAACTTAGGAGGGTTTCTGTGTCCAACGGAAAAGTAGTACAGGTTATCGGTTCGGTGGTGGACGTAGCGTTCCCGCCGGACAAAATGCCGGCGTTATTCAACGCCCTGGAAATAACCAATGACGACGGCAGCAAGTTGATGCTGGAAGTGCAGGCGCATGTGGGCAGCAACTGGGTGAAATGTCTGGCACTGATGCCTACCGACGGCCTGAGGCGTGGGGTGGAGGTGGTTGACACCGGTGCCGGCATCAAGGTTCCGGTCGGCAAACAGTCGCTGGGGCGCATCTTCAACGTCATGGGTGAGCCGCTGGATACCGTGGGTGAAATCAAGGACGCCGAACGCTGGCCGATTCACCGCAATCCGCCCGCTTTCGATGAACAGGAAACCACCACCCAGATGCTGGAAACCGGCATCAAGGTTATCGATTTGATTACCCCCTTCGCCCGCGGCGGCAAAATCGGCGCCTACGGCGGCGCCGGCGTGGGTAAAACGGTCATCATCCAGGAACTTATCCGCAACATCGCCACCGAGCATGGCGGATACTCCGTATTCGCCGGCGTGGGAGAGCGCTCCCGTGAAGGCAATGACCTCTGGCATGAGATGAAAGCCTCCGGCGTGCTCAAAAACACCGCTTTAGTCTTCGGCCAGATGAACGAACTGCCCGCAGTGCGCCTGCGCATCGCCCTCACCGGCCTGACCATGGCTGAGTACTTCCGCGATGTTGACCATCAGGACGTGCTGCTCTTCATCGACAATATCTACCGTTATACACTGGCCGGCATGGAGGTTTCAGCCCTGCTGGGGCGCATGCCCTCGGCCGTGGGCTACCAGCCTACGCTGGCCACCGAGATGGGGCTCCTTCAGGAGCGCATCACCTCTACCAAGCAGGGTTCCATCACTTCTTTCCAGGCCATCTACGTACCCGCCGACGACTATACCGACCCGGGTGTGGTCGCCACCTTCGGCCACCTGGACGCGGTTCTGGCGCTCGAGCGCTCACTGGCGGAGCAGGCCCTCTACCCTGCGGTGGACCCGCTGGCCTCCAACTCCCGCATTTTGGACCCGGAAGTGGTAGGCGAGGAACATTACAAGGTGGCGCGGGATGTGCAGAAAGTACTGCAGCGCTACAAGGACCTCCAGGACGTCATCGCCATTCTGGGCATCGAAGAGCTCTCGGAAGAGGACAAGCTCATCGTGGCCCGCGCCCGCAAGATACAGCGCTTTCTCACTCAGCCCTTCTTCGTCTCTGAGGTTTTCACCGGCCGGCCGGGCAAGTATGTGCCCATCTCCGAGACGGTGCGCGGCTTCAAGGAAATCCTGGAGGGCAAGCATGACAGCCTGCCGGAACAGGCCTTCTACATGGTAGGCTCCATCGAGGAAGTGGCCGAACAGGCAGGGAAGCTTTAATCCGGTGAACCCATAATGAGCAAGATTAAACTCGACATCGTAACCGTAGAGAAGCTGGTCTTCTCCCAGGAGGTGGATCAGCTCACCGCTCCGGGATTGGAGGGCGAGCTGGGCATCCTGCCGCAGCACGCGCCGCTGATAACCATGCTCCAGCCGGGAGTGGTCGTTATCAAAGCCGACGGAGAGGAAACCGAGATGGCCGTCTCTGGGGGTTACATGGAGGTTCGCCCCGAGTACATCATCATCCTGGCGGACAGCGCCGAACGGGCCGAAGAGATTGATATCGCCCGCGCCGAAGCCGCCCGTCAGCGCGCCGAGCAGGCCAGGGGTGAAGCCCCTGCCGGTGCCGAGGCTGCCCTGGCGGCTGAAGCCGCCCTCAAGCGCTCGCTGGTGCGGCTCAAGGTGGCCAGGCGGCGCCGCCGCGAGAAACCGGTATAAAACGAAGGGGGCTCAGACGAGCCCCCTCTTTATTTCTAAACGCTTTTCCGCTAACCCAGCAATCCCTCGATAACTTCAACCGTCATCCTGCCAGCCGCCGGGTCAATGTTTTTAACCACGTCGGCTACCGCCGGAATGAGTATTTCTTTTCCGGTTGCCTCCACCACGTATACGTCATTTGAGCCGGTGGTCAACACCTGTTTGACGCAGCCCAGCCTGGCGCCTTCGGTGTTGTAAACGTCCAGCCCTATAATCTGGAAGTGGTAAAAAGAGCCTTCGGGAAGAGGGGACAGTTCGCTTTCGGGTATTTCAAGCGGCAGATGGCGTAGCTTCCGGGCTTCTTCGGGGGATTCGATGCCGGCCAGTTTAAGAATCAGCCCGTCCTTGCAGCTCTTGACTCCCTCGATGGTGTATGGCACGCCTTCTATCAGGAAAGAACCACCCGGGCGGAAGCGCTCCGGAAAGTCGGTCAAAACCCGGATGCGTATCTCGCCTTTCAGCCCCCATGCGCCCAGCACCTCACCGATGACGATGAAGGCCGGCTGCGGCTGGGATTCAGTTTTCGGCATGACCATTCCTTAACCCCCGGGCGCAAAAAACCCCCCGGCTCAAGGAGTGTTTGAGCGTAGGAGGGGTTGATTGGCGACGGGAAAAACCTAGATTATTTCCAGGCTGGCCTTGGTGCCTGCCTTGGCCGCCTTGACGCGGATAAGAGTACGGATAGCCTGAGCGATGCGCCCCTGCTTGCCGATGACACGGCCCTTATCTTCATCGGCTACCTTGAGTTTGAGAACCAGCCCGTTCTCTTCATCTGTTTCCTCGGTGACAACCACGGCATCCGGGTCGTTAACCAGGGACCTGGCGATGTACTCTACGAGTGCTTTCATGGTTACTTAGTCTCCTTTGAGGCCTTATCCTTTTCCAAAATACCAGCCTTGACCAACAGTCTGGCAACCGTTTCCGTGGGCTGGGCGCCTTTTGCCAGCCAGCCGGCAGCGGCTTCCCGGTCGATGACTACCGTTTCAGGATTGGTTAAAGGGTCGTAGTGGCCGATGATGCTGATAAACGCTCCGTCCCGGGACGAGCGGGAATCCGCAACCACGAGGCGGTAGCTGGGCTTCTTGGGGGCGCCAACACGGCGCAACTTAATCTTTACCATAGTTGTCCTTTTTAGGGTATTATCGCCGATAACTGCGGCGCTGTCAATATTCTGTAAGAGAAACGGCCTCCAGTAATGGCGCTGGGCATTAAAATATTTGTCATGCTGGAAGCCACGATGAGTGGCTGAAGCATCTTGTGGAGGGTGGCGTCCAGTATATTCAGACCCTTTGCATCGTATTCTAACTGTGGATGGTTTCTGGCGTTACATATGCGGATGCTGTTTGTCCGGGGCAGGGGCATAGCCTATAATATAATGGTTGACCATCCTCCTCCGGGAGTTGGGTGGCGCCTTTGATTCAGGTTTCAGGAGCGAGCGATGTCCGATGTCGGCAACAAACTGGCAGAAATAAAGAACAGGGTCTCCCAGGCCATGGAGCGTCTTTGACATCGCCGCCAAGGAAAAACAAATTATCGAACTGGAGAAACAATCCTCCGTTCCGGACTTCTGGCAGGACCCCGCCGCCGCCCAGGCTTTGTTGCGCAAACTGGCAGAGATAAAAAAGGAAACCGAGGAATGGCGCAGGCTGGACCGCAAGGCGGCGGAACTGGAAGAACTGGCCCTGCTGGGAGTGGACGACCAGGCCATCCTTTCCGAACTTGACGCTGAACTGGACGAAATGGATTCCTACCTGGCCAAACTGGAGTTCAACCTGGCCTTCAACGACCCCAACGACCACCGCAGCGCTATTCTGGCCGTGCACGCCGGCGCCGGTGGCACGGAATCTCAGGACTGGGCGGAGATGCTGATGCGCATGTACCTCAAGTGGGCGGAGCGGCGCGGCTACCAGACCGAAATCCTGGATTTGTCTCCCGGCGAAGAAGCCGGCGTCAAGAGCGTGGTAATGGAGATTAACGGCAGCTATACCTACGGTTATCTGAGATCCGAGCACGGGGTGCACCGCCTGATACGCCTCTCGCCGTTTGACTCCCAACACCTGCGCCACACCTCATTCGCGCTGGTTGAGGTATTGCCCGAAGCCGAGGGAGAGGTGGATGTGCACATCGGGCCCGACGACCTCAAGATAGACACCTTTCGTTCCAGCGGGCCGGGCGGGCAGAACATGCAGAAGGTTTCCAGCGCGGTGCGCATCACCCATCTGCCGTCGGGTCTGGTGGTCAGCTCGCAGGGGGAACGTTCGCAGTACCAGAACAAGGAGATAGCCCTCAAAATCCTGCGCTCGCGCCTTTACCAGCTTGAACTCAAGAAACGGGACGAAGAAAGAGCCAGGCTGAAAGGCAAGCGTATATCAGCCGAGTGGGGCAGCCAGATTCGGACCTATACCCTGCACCCGTACAAGATGGTCAAAGACCACCGCACCGAATTACAGACCGGCAACCCCGAAGCGGTGCTGGAAGGAGACTTGGATGCTTTCATCAACGAATATCTGCGCTCCGGCATCGGCCGGGATGATTAAGCGCGCCGGCGCCGTGCTGGGTCTGGTGCTGCTGGCCGCCAGCCTGCTGGTTACGGGAGCAGCCCCCGCCGCCGCCCAGGGCGAACCGCAAATCATCGCCAGTTCAGCCCTGCCGGGCTTCCCCATGGAGCTTTCATTCAACCTCGAGGCCTCCAGCGGGTCAGCTATTACCGATGTGCGCCTGCAGTATTCAGTGGTGCGCGACGGGTTCGCGCTGGTCGTCAGCGAGATAAAACCGGCCTACACGCCGGGGCAGCGCGTCAGCGTGCGCTGGGTGATGGACATGCGCCAGACCGGCGGCCTGCCGCCCGGCACGGTGGTCAACTACTGGTGGATAATAAGCGACGCCGCCGGGCGCAAGCTGAAGTCAGCCCCGCAGCCGGTGGCCTTTAACGATGCCCGCTACCAGTGGAAATCAACGCGTGGGGGGAACATAACGCTTTACTGGTACGAGGGCAACCAGGCCTTCGGCGCTTTAT
>CAZPAL010000035.1:0-10533 GCA_964584525.1 uncultured Dehalococcoidales bacterium
TGCCTATAATTAAAATCTGGTAATCTCCAAGCAAATCTCAGCCCGGAGTTGAACTATTGCCGGATATCAAGCCGATTTTATGTGCCTATCCCGCCCGCAGGGAGAACCTCATCCCCATTCTGCATGCCGTGCAGCGCCAGGCCGGATACCTGCATGCCGAAGCCATCCGGCAGGTGGCGGAATACCTCTGCCTGACCCCCAGCGTGGTTTATGGTGTGGCTACTTTCTACTCGGCTTTTAAATTCATCCCATCCGGCAAGCGCGTCATCAAGGTTTGCCGCGGCACGGCCTGCCATGTCAAAGGCGCGGAAGGCATCGTGCGCGAACTTGAGAAACGGTTGTGCATCAAGGAGGGGGAAACCACCGCCGACGGCAAATTTACCCTGGTCACCGAAGCCTGCTTCGGCTCGTGCGCGCTGGCGCCGGTGGTGGTAGGCGAGAAGGTTTACGGGCGGGTTACGCCCGCCGCCGTGGAGCGCATATTGCGAGGTTCGAAGTGAAACTGGCGGAGCTTCGCCGCCAGGCGGCCGTCGCCTGGGCCGAGGTCAATAACCCGTCCCGGCCGCAGATATTCATCGGACAGGCAACCTGCGGAGAAGCCGCCGGAGCCTCGGAAACCGCCCGGGCCATCGGCGAGGCGCTGGCACGCCTGGGAATCGAAGCCGATGTCATGGGCTCTGGATGTCTGGGAACCTGCTACTGCGAACCGCTGGTAGATATTATCAAACCCGGGCATGCCCGCATCACTTTCCACAGCGTTACCGCTGACAGGGCAGCCTACCTGATTGAAAAGTACCTCGTCGAGGGCGTAATACCGCCTGAAATGGCGCTGGGAGACTGGGAAGGAGGCCGCGAAGGCGTGCCCGACCTGTTTAAAACCCCTATGTTCGATGGCCAGGTACGGCTGGCGCTGCGCAACGCAGGCCGTATCGAGCCCCGCAGCCTGCTGCATTATCTGGCGCGTGACGGATACCTGGGGCTGGAACGCGCGCTCAACATGCCGCCGGAAGCGGTGATTGCCGAAATCGAACTGGCCGGGCTGCGCGGCCGCGGCGGCGCCGGTTTCCCCACCGCTCTGAAGTGGAAACTCTGCCGGCAGGCCGGGGGAGATACCAAATATCTCATCTGCAACGCCGATGAAGGCGATCCGGGGGCGTTCATGAACCGGGCTTTGCTGGAAAGCGACCCTCATTCCGTGCTGGAAGGCATACTCATCGGGGCGTACGCCATCGGCGCCGGCGAAGGGTTTATCTACACCCGCGCGGAATACCCGCTGGCCATCGGGCGACTTGAAGGAGCTATCGAACAGGCGCGGGCCGCCGGTTTACTGGGAACGGATATACTCGGCAGCGGTTTCGCATTCGATATTAAAATTATCGAGGGTGCCGGCGCTTTCGTTTGCGGTGAAGAGACGGCCATGATTGCTTCCATCGAGGGCTACCGCGGCACTCCCCGCCCACGCCCACCCTTCCCGGCCGGTTCGGGCTTGTGGGGAAAACCCACCAATATCAACAACGTGGAAACCTGGAGCCACGTCTCCTTCATTCTCAAAGAAGGTGCCGCCGCTTTTAACCGCTTCGGCACCGCTGGCAGCAAGGGCACCAAAACCTTTTCCCTGGCAGGCAAGGTAATGCGCACGGGACTGATTGAAGTCCCGCTGGGTACCACGCTCGAGCAAATCGTCGTCAACATCGGAGGAGGCGTGGCGCAGGGCAAGTCCATCAAGGCCATCCAAATCGGCGGGCCCTCCGGAGGCTGCCTGCCGGCATCCATGCTGGACTTCCCGGTTGATTACGAGGAATTGACCCGGGCGGGTGTCATCATGGGCTCCGGGGGGATAATCGTACTGGATGACGATGATTGCATGGTGGATACGGCCCGCTATTTTCTTACCTTTACCCGCTCCGAGTCTTGCGGCAAGTGCTCTCCCTGCCGTATCGGCACCCGCCTCATGCTGCGCATCCTGGAGCGCATCAGTTCCGGCTGCGGGCGTGCCGAAGACATCCCATTGCTGGCTGAACTGGCCCGCTCAATCAAGGCGGCTTCGCTATGCGGGCTGGGCCAGGGCGCTCCCAATCCGGTTTTAACCACACTGGCCTATTTTGGCGATGAATACCGCGCTCACATCGAGCAGGGTTGCTGCCCGGCGCTGGTATGCCGCAGCCTGGTGAATTACAACATTGACATCGATAAATGCCGCGGATGCGGCCTGTGCTTCCAGCGCTGTCCCACCGGGGCGGTCAGCGGCGTCCAGGGGCAGGTTTACACTATCGATAAGGACAAGTGCAATCTGTGCGGCGCTTGCCTGGCTGCTTGCCCTTCCCGTTTCGGGGCTGTCACCCGGGTTTCAGGCCGCCCGGTGACGGCCCCCGCATAATAATTACGCAAGGGGAATTATAGATTGGAGCCGGTAAAACTCATCATCGACGGGCGCGAGGTCAGAGCCAGTTCCACCATGACGGTGCTTCAGGCAGCCCTGGCGGCTGAGATGTACATCCCTCACCTGTGCTTCGATCCTCTGCTTAAGGCGCAGGGCGGCTGCCGGTTGTGCCTGGTTGAAATCAAGGGCATGCGCGGGCTGCCGGCCTCCTGTGTTACCACAGTCGCTGAAGGCATGGAAGTTACCACCAACGGCCCCGAGTTGGAACACGTGCGCCGGGATACGCTGGAACTCATCCTGGCGGACCACCCGGACAACTGTCTCACCTGCGTCAAAAACCAGGCCTGCCAGCTTCAAAAAGTAGCAGGTTATTTAGGCATGACTACCCGCAGGGTGGAGGCTTTGAGGGCCGGGCGCGGAATAGATACCTCCAACCCGGTTTTCGATATCGACCGGGATTACTGCGTACTGTGCCAGCGCTGCGTGCGCGCCTGCAACGAACTGGTGCACGCTGACGTTATCTCGGTGATGCAGCGCGGACCGGACAGCCGCATCGGCATGTTCATCGAACCGGCCGAAATGCTGCCCGTCTGCGGGCCCTGCAAAATCTGCCTCGACCACTGCCCGGTGGCTGCTCTGTCGCTTAAAAATGAAAATAATCATCCAGCTCACCCGCAAGTGAAGTGTCCCCCAAGATGAGCGACGCCATGAGCAGGCAATGCGTGGGGGTCGATATCATCGAGATTGAGCGCATCCGGGCGGCGGCGGAACGCTGGGGGGCGAGTTTTTTAGAGCGCGTCTTCACGCCGGCGGAACTGGCGGCTTACGCGGGGAAAATGCCTTCCCTGGCCGCCCGATTTTCCGGGAAAGAGGCCGTCATAAAAGCCCTCGACCTGGCCGGCATCAGCCTTACGGATATCGAAATCCTCTCCTCAAGCGACGGCCGGCCGCTGGTCAATCTTTACGGGCAGGCCAAAGCCAGGGCGGATGAGATGCACATCTCGCATCTGGATATCAGCCTCTCCCATTCCCGCGATTTTGCCGTGGCCTGCGCTGTGGGATTATTTTCCGGCGCTTGACACCGCCAGCCTGGTTGTTGGCTCTGCACTATTCCCCCCTTTACCGTAACGTGTTAAAATAAGCCCGAACTGCTGACGCCGGTAAGGGGGAATCATTATGTCAGGTCATTCTAAATGGAGTTCCATCAAGCACGCTAAGGGCGCCGCCGATGCCAAACGCGGCCAGCTTTTTACTAAACTCACGCGTGAAATCATCATTGCCGTGCGCCAGGGGGGCGCCAGCCCAGAGGGAAATGCCCGCCTGCGCCTGGCCATCCAGAAAGCCAGAGATGCACGCATGCCGGGCGATAATATAAAACGGGCCATCGAAAAAGGTGAGGGCACCGCTGAGGGAGCCCAGATGTTCGAAGCCACCTTTGAGGGCTACGGCCCCGGGGGTTCGGCAGTGATGGTGGATGTTGTCAGCGACAACCGCAACCGTGCAGTTCAGGAACTGCGCAGCGCCTTCAGCCGCTCCGGGGGCAATATGGGCGAAAACGGCAGCGTGGCCTGGATGTTCGAAGCCCGCGGCGTCATCACGGTGGCAGCCGAAGGGGCCGACATAGACGATATGACCCTCAAAGCCATCGACGCCGGGGCGGAGGACATCAACCCGCAGTCCGAATATATCGAGATTTACACCAAACCGACCGACCTGGAAGCCGTGCGCAAGGGGTTGGAGGCTGCCGGGCTGGAAATCCAATCCGCCGAGCTCTCCAAGGTGCCCAAGACCACCATTGACCTTGATGAACATACCTCCTTCCAGGTGCTACGCCTGCTGGAGCGCATGGAAGAGATGGATGACGTCCAGAACGTTTACAGCAACGTAGACTTCAGCGACGACTTGATAGAAAAATACCGGGCGCAATCGAAGTAAATGAGGATTATGGGCGTTGACCCTGGCACCGTCGTCTGCGGTTACGGCATAGTTGACGACCAGGAAGGTGAAATGTCCCTCATCACCTGCAGCGCCGTTAAATGCCGGCCGCGCTCTTCAATGGGGGAGCGCCTGCTTGTTGTATACCTGGAACTGAGCCGGACAGCCAGAGAATTTGCGCCTGATGAGATGGCCATCGAAACCCCTTTCGTGGGCGAGAATGTTAAAAGCGCCCTGGCCGTGGGCAAGGCCCAGGCTATGGCGCTGCTGGTGGCAGCCGAGCAAAATATCCCGTGTTTTGAGTACTCCCCGGCACGCGTCAAGCAGAACGTGTCTGATTATGGGGCTTCCACCAAAGAACAGATGCAGGAGATGGTGAAATTGCTGCTGGGGTTGGACGAAGCGCCCCAGCCGCACGACGCCGCCGACGCCCTGGCGGTAGCCATATGCCACCTGCGCGAGGCTAAATTGAGGGAAATGATTAAGCACAGCGGCGGGTGATAAAACCCACCCCGTCATTGCGAGGAGCGCAGCGACGCGGCAATCTCGTACCTGAGGAAAGATGCCTAAGCAATGCTATATCTACATTTTAACCAACGATTTCAACACCTGACCTACACCGGTATTACCAGTAACCTGAAGAAACGCGTTTATGAGCACAAGGGGAAAATGGTGGAAGGGTTCACCAAAACGTATAATATATCCAAATTGGTGTATTTTGAGGCTGGTGAAAATGCGATTGCTGCCATCACCAGGGAAAAGCAAATCAAGGCGGGTTCCCGGGATTCCAAAAACAAACTGATTAGTGGCTTCAATCCCGATTGGAAAGACCTTTATGACGAGATTTAGAAACGAGATTGCCACGACCGCCTCCGGCGGTCTCGCAATGACAGTTGGGATTGGCTTCCAGGATGGATACTAGGGGGATGAGATATGATAGCCAGCCTTAAAGGAATAATCGAACAGGTGAGCCCGGATTCCGCCGTCATAAATGTGGGGGGCGTGGGCTTCCAGATATTCGCCCCCACCTCCACCCTTTCCGCCCTGGGAGCGCCGGGCAGCGATACGCGGGTTTTTACCCACACCTACGTGCGCGAGGACGCCATCCTGCTCTACGGGTTCGCCGACCAGGACGAACTCAAGCTGTTTCAGATGCTCATCAACGTTTCCGGACTGGGGCCGAAGGTGGCGCTCTCCCTGCTTTCCAGCCTGAGCGTCGAACAAATAGTCTCGGCCATCGCCGGGGGCAGCGAAGCGCTGCTGACGTCCGCCCCGGGAGTGGGTAAAAAACTGGCCGGCAGGCTGATTCTGGAGCTCAAGGATAAAATCGCCGGCAGCTGGATTGGAACCCGGGTAGCTACTATGGGCGAGGGTGACGAAGATGTGGTTTCGGCGCTGCTTTCGCTGGGTTACACCGCCTCCGAAGCCGGGCGCGCGGTTGCCAGTCTGCCCAGGGACGCGAAATTAAGTCTTGAGGATAAAATCAAGATGGCGCTGGGGTGGTTCAACTCGCGCTGATTCGCGTTGACCCGTCATCCCGATTGCCATATACTCTGACATATGCCTGATTTTGAGGTCGTCGCCGATTTCCAGCTCACGGGCGACCAGCCCCAGGCCGTAGATAAGCTGCTTGACGGGCTCCAGGCAGGTTTCCGCCACCAGACCCTGCTGGGGGTGACCGGCTCCGGCAAGACCTTTACCATGGCCAACGTCATCGCGCGCGCCGGCAGGCCCGCGCTGGTAATGAGCCACAACAAAACCCTGGCCGCCCAGCTTTACGCCGAACTCAAGGAATTCTTTCCGGGCAACGCCGTCGAATACTTCGTTTCCTACTACGATTATTACCAGCCTGAAGCTTACGTCCCCTCCAAGGACATGTATATCGAGAAGGAATCGGACATCAACCAGGAGATAGACAAGCTGCGCCATGCCGCCACGCGCGCCCTTTTCGAACGCCAGGACGTGATTATCGTGGCCTCGGTTTCCTGCATCTACGGCCTGGGTGAACCGGAGGAGTACAGCAAGTTCGTGCTCTCGCTCAAGCGCGGCGGCAGCTATCCCCGGCGCGATGTCGTCAAGCAACTGGTGGACATGCAGTACGAGCGCAACGACATCGATTTCAGCCGCGGCAAATTCCGGCTGCGCGGGGATACGCTGGAAATTCTGCCGGCCTATGAAGAACTGGCGCTCAGGGTGGAGTTTTTCGGCGATAGCGTGGAGCGCATCGTCAGCCTCGACCCGCTGACAGGGGAATTCCTGCGCGAGATGGTCTCAGTCGACATCTACCCGGCCAAGCATTTCGTCACCTCCCGCGAAAAACTGATGGGCGCGCTGGGCGGCATCAGGCAGGAACTGGCCGAGCAACTGGAGTTCCTCAAGGGCCAGGGCAAGATGCTGGAGGCGGCCCGGCTGGAATCGCGCACTAATTATGACCTGGAGATGCTGGAACAGGTTGGGTACTGTTCCGGCATTGAAAACTATTCCCGCCACCTGGCGGCGCGCGCCCCAGGCAGCGCTCCCTGGACGCTTATCGATTACTTCCCTAAAGATTTCTTGCTGATAGTTGACGAATCGCACATGACGCTGCCCCAGGTGCGCGGCATGTATCATGGCGACCGCTCGCGCAAGCAGACGCTGGTGGACTTCGGTTTCCGCCTGCCCTCGGCCATGGACAACCGCCCGCTTAACTTCAACGAATTCAACCAGAAAATCCACCGGGCGGTCTATGTTTCAGCCACGCCGGCGGAGTATGAGCTTGCCGCCAGCAGCCAGGTGGTGGAACAACTGGTGCGTCCCACCGGCCTGCTCGAACCGACCATGGAAATCCGGCCCACCAAAGGGCAAATTGACGACCTTTACGGTGAAATCAGGAAGAGGGTGGAAAGGGGCGAACGCTGCCTGGTGACCACGCTTACCAAAAAACTGGCTGAAAAACTGGCTGATTATCTCATCGAGATGGAAATCAAGGCCCACTACCTGCATTCTGAAGTGGACACGCTGGAGCGCGTCGAAATCCTGCGGGACCTGCGCCTGGGGGTCTATGATGTGGTGGTTGGCATCAACCTGCTCAGGGAAGGGCTGGACCTGCCGGAGGTCAGCCTGGTGGCCATACTGGATGCCGACAAAGAAGGTTACCTGCGTTCACAGCAGGCGCTCATCCAGACTATGGGGCGCGCCGCCCGGCACATAGAAGGCCACGTCATCATGTACGCAGATGTTATCACCGGAAGCATGCAGCGCGCTATGGACGAAATTAACCGCCGCCGCGCCATACAGGAAGACTACAACCGCGAGCACCACATCACCCCCCAGGGCATCAAAAAAGCCATCAAGGACATCACCGAGCGGGTGAGGGCGGAGGCGGGGGTGGCCGAAGAAAACGCCCCGTTCGTGGCGAGTTCGCTGTCCGATGAAGATAAGGCCAGGGTGCTGGCATCGCTGGAAAAACAAATGAAAAAAGCATCCAAAAACCTGGAATTCGAAAAAGCGGCGCTTCTGCGCGACCGCATCGTCGAGCTGCGGCGCGACATGATAGTCCGCAAACTGCCGGAGTAAGAAGGTGGCCGACTCACCGGAAGAAGAAAGCTGCGAAAAAATCCGCCAGGAGAAGCGTGAGAAGCGGCTTGCCGCCCGCGCTTCCAAGATGGCGCAGCACGGCAAAAAGTTGGCCTCCATTTACCGCGACGCGGCACTGAAGAGGGCTAGAGAAAAGCCCGAAAAGTAAAAGGATAACCCCCCGCTTCGGTTTGAATTATCCCCCGCTATAGTGCGACAATAGGCGAAAATTGCTTCCTGGAGGCGATATGGCTGTTGTAATCGTAACCGACGGCACCGCTGACCTGCCCGCCTGTTTTATAGACGAACTGGGCATCGTGGAGGTACCGTTGTACCTGGTATTCGGTGATAAATCTTTCCGCAGCCGTGTTGAAATCAGCAACGATGAGTTCTATCAGCGTCTCTTCTCTTCGCCCGTGCTGCCCACCACCTCTCAACCCACCCCCCAGGATTTCGCCGAAGTGTACTCCCGCCTTGCCCCGGGTGCGGACGGCATCATCTCCATCCATATCTCGGATAGGCTGAGCGGCACCATAAATTCGGCTCTGCAGGCCAGAAGGACGGTCAATGCCGACTGTCCCATCGAAATCATCGATTCCAAGAGCGTTTCGATGGCACTGGGATTGATTGTCATCGAGGCCGCCCGCATGGCCAAAGCCGGTAAGCGCTTCCAGGAAATCGTAAAAGCCGTAAATAAAATGGCGGCCAACGTGCGGCTGCTGATTTTATTCGACACGCTGGAATATCTGTCGAGGGGCGGGCGCATCGGCAAAGCCAAGTCGCTGCTGGGGTCTCTACTCAAGGTCAAACCTCTGCTCACCCTCAAGGACGGCGAGTTCCATCCGGTGGGACAGGCGCGTAACCGCAGCAAGGGGAAAGCCAAACTGCTGGAATTCGTGGCTTCAACCGAAAATATAGAGGAACTGACAGTGGTTTACAGCACCACGCCGGATGAAGCCCGTGAACTGGCGGAGCAGATTACCAGCGTGCCCAAATCCCGTATCATCCTGGCTCAGCTCGGCGCGGTACTCGGCACCCACTCCGGCCCAGGCATGCTGGCGGTGGCTCTGCGCACCGGGAGCTAATCCTCTTCCGGAGGCGCTTCGGCGCCGCCGTCGTCGCCCAGTTCTGCCTCTTCCTTGTAGCGGTCGTAAAGGCGGGCGGCGCGCGGGTAGCCCACATTCAATTTACGCTGGATGAAAGAAGCCGAAATCTGCTTGTGTTCCCTGGCCAGTTCCCGCACAGACTCCATCAGCGGGTCGGCCGGTGCCCCGCCTTTCTGCCCCGTGGCGGCCGCGGCGGCGGCGATATCTTCAATCTTCAACTGGGTAACACTCTGGTTCTGCTGGCTGGTCCAAAAGTAAACCAGCCGCTCCACTTCCTGGTCGGATACATAGCACCCCTGCAGGCGCTTGGGTTTGGCGGCTTCGGTGGGGGCATAAAGCATGTCTCCGCGACCCAGCAGCTTTTCGGCTCCCACCATGTCCAAAATGGTGCGTGAGTCCACCTGGGAGGTGACCGCGAAGCTGATACGGGTGGGGAAATTGGCCTTGATGAGGCCGGTGATGACGTCCACCGACGGCCGCTGGGTGGCTACCACCAGGTGGATGCCGACCGCGCGTGCCAGTTGTGCCAGGCGGCACAGGATATGCTCCACCTCATCGAACCCGGCCATCATTAGGTCCGCCAGTTCGTCAATGATGAGCACCAGGTTGGGCATTTTTTCGGCGCCGGTGCGTGTTTTGTTGAAGCCTTCGATATTGCGGGTCTGGGCGGCTGCCAGCCGCTTGTAGCGGTTGTCCATCTCCAGGCTCAGCCAGCGCATGACGCTGAGCGCCTTATCGGTGTCCACAATCACCGGCGCGGCCAGGTGCGGCATGCTGTTGAAGGGCGTGAGTTCCACCCGCTTGGGGTCAATCATAATCATTTTGGTGTCGAAAGGGGTGTTGTTCATCAGCAGGCAGCAGATGATGGCATTCAGGCACACCGTCTTGCCGCTACCGGTGGAGCCGGCTATCAGCAGGTGGGGCATCTTGGCCAGGTCATCCGAAATGGCTTCGCCGCCGGCGCCCTTGCCCAGAGCGATGGTCAGCTTGGATTTGGTCTGCAGCTTCTGGAAGGCATTTGATTCAATCACCGAGCGCAGGGTGACTGTGCTGTAAACTTTATTCGGCACCTCCAGCCCCACGATGGGTTTGCCGGGGACCGGGGCTTCGATGCGGATGGTAGGCGCCGAAAGGGCCAGCGCCAGGTCGTTGGAAAGCGAGGTGATGCGGTCCACCTTGACGCGCGTGCGCGACACTTCCTCTTCCCGCACGGTGATACTGCCATCCTTGTCTCGCTCCTGCACGCGCCGGGTCTTGATATCCCAGCCGGGTTCCACGCCGAACTGGGTGACGGTGGGGCCGACGTTGATTTGCACGACGCGCGCGTTGACGCCGTAACTGCCCAATGCGTCCTCGATAATTTTGGCGCGCAGCTTGTTATCTGCATCGCTGAACTCTATTTCCTGGGCTTTGTCCAGGATTTCTATCGGCGGAATCTTCCAGCCGTCTATTACCGGCACGGAATCCGACTCGCCGTATTTGCGCCACACCTCCCGCGCCACCTGGCCGCTGGATGGTTCGGCACTTTTGGATGTTAAGGCTTTGGGCTCACGGGCG
>CAZPAL010000036.1:0-10499 GCA_964584525.1 uncultured Dehalococcoidales bacterium
CAAGGTAGCCGTAGCGGAAGCTGCGGCTGGATCACCTCCTTTCTAGGGAGAAAATGGAGCTTGCTCCATCAATCCCAGGTCGGATCCTTCCCACAAAGAAGGAAAACTGAACACATATCTTCCTTCCGCTATCCAGAGGTTAAGGTTAACCTTTGTAAAGGGACATTTTAGCACTGAGATGAAGCATCGCACACTGCGCGTGGCCGCCGACCTGCTGGGAATACTGGCCGTCGTTTACCTGGTGGCCGGTGTGGTGATTTCAGTCATAATCGGCATGGGAGCCGCCACCGCCATGGCCAAGATTGGTTTCGTGGCCGGCGGCTTTATTATTACCGCCTTTTCTGTTATCATGTTGCTGGCGGTTTCACGGCTACTCCTGCTCTTTATTTCAGTCGAAGAGCACCTGGGGAAGCTGGCCGCGGCGGTCAAAAAAAACAAGGGCGATTAGCTCAGCTGGTTAGAGCACAGTCCTGATAAGACTGGGGTCTGAAGTTCGAATCTTCAATCGCCCACCATGTCCTGGGTTCTCTGGGACGTAAGGTGGTTCCATTTTGGGGAAACTTCGATGATTCCTGGAACTATCGCAATTGGTAACACACCTTGCGGATAAGAATCAGGGGGCGCTTCGCCCCCATTTTCCTATGGATGCTCTTCGCGGTTTCCGTGGGCCGCCTCCTCCCCGTAGTCGTGCTGAATGGCCTGGATCGGATTGGGTGTGATGCTCCCCCTCGCGCTGGCAGGTTTCTACAGCTCGTTGAGGAAAGCCGCTATGCCCCCCATGGGCATATCAGCCGAAAAGTAGCAGCAACGAAATCCAGCGGTGCCGGCAATAGCGGAACCGACAATGAACACCTAAGCTTTATTTTGCTGAGTGTTTTTCCCAAAAGATTTTCCAGCTATCTGGCCTTCACGGATTGCGCGTAGGATGCGCCCATACGGGGAGCTTGATAACCGCTGTAAAAGAACAAAGCATATCGCCAAATATAAACACCAAGGGGTTTCCTTGAAACCAACCAGTTATCATTTATTAGCAAGCCTTTTGACCGCGAAATCCTGCTAAACAAGATAAATGAACTCCTGCAATAACTGCGTCCGACAGGGAGCATCCTTGATATCCTAATACCTTGAAATCACCTCATCGATGACGGCGTTTGGAAAATTGGCCCACCCCCGCTTTTTACCGGCGACATTCCCTTGTTGACAAAAACGAACAAGTGTTCTATTATGTCTAAAAAACATGCTACGGCGCAAACAGGATAGGAGGACATATGCTGGACACCCTGTTCGACACAATCTTCAAAGAAGGGAAGCTGGCCAGTGAATTCAGCGCCATCTCGCGCTCTCAACTGAAAGCGCGGGCATCAGCCCAGAAAACAGTTGCTGAACTTGAGAAAAAGGGCCAGGCAGGGCTGACCATTGAAGAAATCGAACTTTTCCTGCGTGCGCTGGCCGCGGTCAGCCCGCAGGTTCCCGGGCGTTAAACACCCGGCCCGGGTAATCGCCGCCGCAGCCCTCCAGGCCGGGTTTAGGTATTCCTGGCGCGCCGGAGAATCACCCCCTCAGTGGACTGTTTCACCGGGCGCTATGATGGATGTCAGCCCTTTACCCCGTAAACTTCAGACGTCGCTTTCAAGCTTTGCATAACCTCACGCCTCAACTCCTTCGGTTCAAGCACTTCCAACCGGTTCCCCCATCCCAGTATCCAGCTTAACAGTTCCGGGGTATGGTTCACTTTGAAGGTCATGATTGCCGACCCGTCGGCCTTTTTTACCAGGTGCTGGGAGGGGTGCCAGGTGGTTTCCTCCATGAAGAGCACCAGTTCAGGCGTGATGCGTAGCTTGACCGCTACCACCGGTGTTCCGACGGTGATTCCCCAGGCGGTGGACAGGTACTCGTTGGCATTGAAATCCGGCGGTATTTGATAGGTTTGATTGGTGACGGAGATGGAACTGATGCGTTCCACCTTGAAAGTGCGGATTTTTCCGACCTTATGGCAGAAGGCGATGACATAACACGAATGGCCGGCGGAGGCGGGTTGGATGAAGTAGGGGTCTATCATGCGCTTGCCGCTTTCAAGGGCGTCAACGGATTTGTACTCGATAAGCGCGCTGCGCCCGCTCATCCAGGACTCCGCCAGGCGGGTCAACACGCTGGTGACTTTGGGTTTGTCCGGCAGCGTATTTATCCATTTCAGCGTCTTTTCTATTTCATGTTTGAGCGGGGGCTTCATCACGCTGTTGAACTTGGTGAAAATGGTTACCACATCCGGGTCTTTGTGATACGAGTAATTAGCCATCAGCCGCAGGGCAAGAAACAATTTGAGCGCCTGGGAAGGCTCGAAACGGATGGGGGGCATATAGCGGATGGTGGCCAGGCCGCATCTGCCCTTCTGCTTCCAGATTGGGAAAAGGTCTGTTTCCTCGATGAGTTTCAGGTCGCGCTGGATGCCGCGCAGGCTTACGTTGCAGGTTTCCGCCAGTTTGCTTAGTTCCAATCCGGTCACAGGATACTGATAAAGCAGATGTTCGATGAGGTGTAAGCGGGCAATTTTGTCATACCGGGAGTCTTGTGGCATAATACACCCTCCTTGCACTGCCCGGACGAGTATATAGGGTGGGGCGATTATAGCACAGCCGGGCCGCAGGGGTATTCAGTTACCGGAGGTATTTCCACGATGACGCAGGTCACATACAACGATGCGCATTCCCGGTATACTGGCGTTGTTTGCCTGTTTGAACGATTGTTTTCCCCATAAGACTAAGAGGGGGCGGTACAATGAAAGGTATTAAGAAGGCGGCCTTGCTGTTATTTTCCAGCCTGGTGGTTATATCCGGACTGGCGTCTGCTGGTTGCGTACCCAGAGTTGCCTTCGCGCCGCCGCAGAATTTGCCTCCGGAATATTTCGCCTGCACTGAAGTTGATCCCCAGACACTGGTGAACGCTTACTATGTGGGCAACGTGGATATTACCTCGGTCAGAGCCAAATACGATGGCGTGGTTTACGTTCTAAAGAATGTAGCGGTCGATAAACGCACTTTCCTGCAGTTCGATGAAGGTTTTATCTGGGTGGACCAAATAAAATGTTATCTGGTAAACCCCGACACTGTAAAAAGGTTCAGGCCCGGGGACAAAATCGACGTTGTGGGCAGGAATGCCGGGCAAACATCCCTGTTTATTCCTGGTCTTACCTTCCAGGGTTGCTACGCGCTGGCTGCCGGCGAAGTGGGATTACCCGCCGACCCCAACGCCCTTCCCGGTACTTTCGCACCTTTTTACTAAACACTGACACGTAATACCGGCCGGTACTGCCAGCTTTCGGATTAAGCTATAATTGAGAGCTATGGGGCAGTTGCCATCGAATGGTCTTGAGCGCCAGCTGGGTTTTATCACAGCCGTAGTGTCCGGACTCGGGGTTACCATCGGCGCCGGCATCTACGTTCTCATCGGCGCTGCCGCCGGCAGCGCCGGAAATACCGTCTGGCTCTCTTTCATCCTGGCTGGCGTCATCGCTTTTTGACCGCAAATCAACGCATGAACAAACCGAAATTTTCGATAGCGCGCAAGGACGTCCAGATGGCCGAGCTGGCGGCCATGGCCGGCCATACAACGCTGGCAGTTTGGGCCATCGAATGCTCCGAACGGGTGTTGCCCTGCTTCGAACGACGGTTCGAGCATGACAGCCGCCCCCGGCAGGCTATCGAAACACTCAAAATCTGGTTGGATACGGGCGCCTTCAAGATGGCGGTCATCCGCAAGGCTTCGCTCGATTCACATGCCGCTGCACGGGACGCGGGAGCGGACAGCCCCGCCCGGGCGGCGGGCCAGGCGGTGGCCACCGCGCATGTCCGCACCCATGCCATCGGTTCCGCCATCTACGCCCAGCAGGCCGTTTTCAGAGCCGCCAACCCTTGCCAAGCCGGGGCGGCGGCGCCTGAAGAACGGGACTGGCAATACCGGCGGTTGCTGGAACTGTTGGAGAAACCGGAATGACACAGGCGCTTCCGCCCGTCAATATGCTGGATTTGACCCCCGTTCAGGTGGGTGAATTTCTGCGCCGGCTTGGAGAATTACCTTCGCACTCAAGCCACATCATGAAAGGCATCTACCGCCGGTGCGCAGAGAGTTTTGAGGAAATGGCGCTGCCCGCCGCGCTCAAAAGCAAACTGGCTCAGCATGCCAGGCTGCGCATGCTGGAACCCATTGATGAACTGGTGTCCTCGGACGGACAAACCCGCAAGGTGCTTTTCGGTCTGGATGACGGGCGCAGTATCGAATCCACTCTCATGTTCTACCGCAACTCCGCCAGCGGGCGAGAGCGCCGTACCGTGTGTGTTTCCAGCCAGGTGGGATGCTTCATGGGCTGCCGCTTCTGCGCCACCGGACAGCAGGGATTTGAACGTAATCTGAGCCCGGGTGAGATTTTGGAGCAGATTCTGTTCTTCATACGCCGTTTTCGCCCCGATACGGCAGACGTTCAGGCGGGCGGAAGCAAAGGTTGGCTTACCAACGTTGTTTTTATGGGCATGGGCGAACCGCTGGCTAACTACCACAGCGTCACCCGAGCCATAGCCATGCTCAATTCGCCCCAAGGCATGGGGTTAGGCATCCATCAGGTAACCCTGTCGACGGCGGGTTTGGTGCCGGAAATAATCCGGCTGGCCGGGGAGGATTTGCTTTTCCAACTGGCGGTTTCGCTGCATGCCGCCGGCGACGAACTGCGCGACCGCCTTGTGCCGGTAAATCGAAAATATCCCTTGGGGCAGCTCCTTCCCGCCTGTAAAGAGTATGCTGGACGCACAGGAAGGAATATATTTATCGAGTATGCCCTTTTTTCCGGCATAAACGATTCCGTCAACCAGGCAGAGGAACTGGCCCGTTTACTGGAAGGCCTGCCGTGTTCCATCAATCTCATCCTGGGAAACGCCACCGCTTCCGGTGAGTTTAATCCCTCCCCGCTCGAGGCCGCGCATGCGTTTCAGCAAAGGCTGATTTCCGGGGGTATCCGGACCATGCTGCGGGTGTCCCGCGGGACCGATATCGAAGCCGGCTGCGGTCAGCTGCGCAGCCGGTGGCTGAACGGGGCGCCCCTGCCACCTGGTAAAGACGAGCACGACATAGAGAAGTGACAGGCACATGATTGACACGGCCAGGATGACAAAAGCGTAATCAGGCAGATAGCGCTCCGGCCAGCCGATGCGGGTCAAAATCGGCGTCACCCAGGGATATTTGGGGTCGAAGTCGATAAACCACCAGGGAACGTTGGTAATCCACAGCCAGGCGGCCGGCAACAGGGCCAGCGCCAGGGTAAGGACCCTCTCGCCGCGGTAACGCGTCAACGCCGCTTGTAGTAAGGCAAGCGGGATGAGGATTATCAGATACTGGTAATTCACCCGGTAATAAAGGCCGATGAACAACAGGAAACCCGCCAGCGCCCCCTGGAGCGGCGTGATGGCTTTTTTGTAGCTGAGTACCGCAGTGACGGCCAGAGCCGCAGCCAGCACCGGCAGGCAGAAGTTCAAAACTCCGCTGGTCTCCCAGCCGAAAACATTGTGCAGATGGGTGAGGGCGGCACCGATGCCGCTGAAAGAGAAGCATAGCGGGTTTTGATAACCGACGGGTCCTCCAGGTAAAAACACCGCCTGTATGTAAGCGGAAAAATTACCGGTAACCAGGAAGGGAACCGATAGAAAGTAGACGGGGGCCAGGAATATGGCGCAGTTGGAAAACAGCCGGCTTCTATCCATGCTCCGCGCGCTGACAATTGCCATAATGGCTACCGGCAAGAAGGTATGCTGCTTGGTCATAACCGCCAGGCCGGCCATTAAAAAGGCCAGCCGGTCCCGCCCGCGCATGAGGAGCACCAAAGCCGAAAGCAGCAAGGCAGCGGCGACGGCGTCGAATTGGCCGAAGACGGCGGATTCATACCAGGCGGTGGGATGAAAAAGCCAAAGGCAGGCAAAAACCAGCTTGCGCAGCTTCGACCCCGGCACGGCCTGGTAGATGAGGATGCCGATAGCCAGGTCGGCGGCGATAACCGGTGTTTTCACGGCCACGCGCCAGCCGGTGTCTATCATATGATTGGCCACCAGGCTGCCGGGAACGAAAAGTAGCGCCAGGCCCAGAATCAGCAGCCATCCCGGCGGATAGAAAAAGCCCCAGCCGTAATAGGGGAACATGTCCGAGGTGGCATCCGCGTAGCGGTAAAAATCCAGTCCGTGGGCATGAAAAACCTGAGCAAAGGCCCAGAATTGAGCCACATCCTGCCCGGCTGAAAGCGGGGCGGCCCAGAACCTGAAAAAGGCAGCCAGTGCCAGAACGCCCGCAAAAATCAGCGTATGAGCATTCCGGCAGGCAATCTCTTTCACTTTGGTTAAAAGATTGTATTTCAACTCAGCCGTCATGTTGTGAGAACCCGCCTGTTATTATAGGACATTCAGTGGAGACGGCGGCAGAGTTCGGCGGAGGATGGAAGGACACTTTCCGGGCGGTATTATGTAACCGTCTTGGTCTCCGGGTTATCCATACTGTCGAGGATGTTATGCTGCATGGCAAAACGCACCAGCTCCGACCGGCCGTGGAGATTCAATTTGTCTTTCAGGCGGGCTTTGTAGGTTCCCACCGTTTTGACGCTCAGCATCAGCCGCCCGGCTATCTCCTGGTTGGTGTGACCCAGCGCCAGCAGATAAAGCACTTCGCGCTCGCGCTGGCTCTCAGGCCTTCCAGCATATCCCGGGAGCCCTTTTGGGGTTTAAAAGCCGGAAAAAGGTCCGAGGTCATCGACGAATGGATGAAATGTTCTCCCCTGAATGTATTCCGGATAGCCGCCAGCAGTTCCACGTCGGCGGCTTTTTTGGGAATGTAGCCATCCACTCCGGCCTGGAGCATCTCCCGCAGGTAGCTTTCATCCTCGTGCATGGAGACTACCAGAATCTTGATTTCCGGATGCTGTTTCTTGACCGTTTTGGCCACAACCTGGCCGATCAGGCCGGGCATGCTGATATCAAGGAGCAGGACATCCGGTTTTAAGGCGTCACATTTTTCGACTGCCCCGAAGTGTTTAGACCTTTCATACAGTGCCTCCCGTTCGACAGGGCGGCCTGTGTCAATCGCTTCCTCGAGAGGGCATGTGTGCCAGGGACCTTTGGTCCCATGGATTACCTCGGGGCAGTATTTGTCAATAATGTCCTCCGGTTCGGCGCCGAGTTGTTCCCGCACGGCGCGGTTATCCTGCAATATGCGGTGCTGTTCGTCTATCAGTAAAACAAAGCACGCAGGTAGTCCAGGATATCAGAGACCTTCAGCCATGAATCGATATCAGGCTGTCGTTCATTTGTGGCTTTTCCAGGCCGGTCGTTGCGAATTATCCGGCGGGATTTGGATTTGTTTCCGGCAATTCCACCCATACCATTACTCTCCTCACCCGGTTTCCAAACAGGATGGTTTATCCGCCGGCGTACTCAGCCCCGGTAGTTTGCCCCGTTCTTCCTTTGTCAAACCTACCCCGATGACAGGATACCCAGCAGGTTCAATCCGCGGATTATAAGGTCAACGGCGATGGCTGCCAGCAGCAAGCTGAATACCCTGGAAACCGCCTTGACCCCGCCATGGCCCAGAAACCCGATTATCCTGTCCCCGGTAGCGAATACCGCCCAGGCTATCAGCATGTTCAGCCCGAAACTGAGCAGGACGAGATAG
The DNA here is from genome assembly GCA_964584525.1 of uncultured Dehalococcoidales bacterium. Taxonomy (GTDB): domain Bacteria; phylum Chloroflexota; class Dehalococcoidia; order Dehalococcoidales; family UBA1222; genus CAZPAL01. The sequence goes on from CAZPAL010000036.1 coordinate 7,696, forward strand.
GTAGGAAACTGGGTGTTGAGGAAGATAAGGGTGGTGATGGTGGCAGGCCCTGTCAGCAGCGGCGTGCCGATTGGCACCACGGCTATCATTTCTTCGCGGGAAGCATCCACCATGTGCCCGGTTGTCATGTATTTGACCGAAAGCACGAGCAATATGGCGCCGCCGGCGATGGCGAAAGCGCCCACCGAGATGCCCATCACATTAAGCAGAAAAAGACCGAAAAAGAGGAAGGCCATCCCCACCATGGCGGCGGTGACGATGGCGACGTTGATGACCTTGAGTTTCTCCCTGGGGGTCATCCCCACCGTCAAGCCGATGACGATGGGCAGGTTTCCCGGAGCGTCGAGGACGACGAAAAGGGGGACGAAGGTCAGTAAGAACATTTCCCAAAAGGTTTGAGTCATGCGGCCATTATAGCACAGGGCACCGGCTCTGAAACTATTGTGTAAGAGTCCAGTACATATTGTGTAATTTGAATTGCGGGGGTATAATCCGGGTGCGGATGAAAGAATCAATCCGCGCGGGCATGCTGATGAACAGAGCCGTCGTACTTATCATTCTTGCCGTTACAGTGGCCCTTATCGGACCCGCCGTGAATCAGGCGTTTCTGGCCTTTCACGATTCCGATGGGTCTCTGGAAGATCACTTCTTAACTTCCCCTGCTCTATCCGGCACGGCAACAGATTCCAGAGCTCTGGCCATGGACGTCATTCTGTTAATACTTGTCAACTGGTTGAGCGTTCAATTCCTGGATGATCCTCGCCGCCGGCTATTCTGCGGCTGGCACAATTCTTCCTATCTTGAAGTCCGCGATGGCGGCTTGACCGGTAGTACTACGCCCAGGCATCTATTAAGTCCTGGGCGTATTTATTTAAGGGGAGGAGGTTAATCATGAGCAAGTATCACTCAACATTGAGCCGGCGGGATTTTCTGAAGGTACTGGGTCTGGGAGGGGCGGGGTTGGGCGTGGCGGCGGCGTTGCCACCAGCCGTGCGTGACCTGGACGAAGTAATGGCTTCTCCGCAGGCGGAGTTCAAGCGCCCGTCATGGGTAAAGGAGGTCTCCAAGCCGACCATCGAGATTGACTGGCCGAGGATGAAACGCTTCTCCGATTACGAAGTGATGTGGGCGTCTGGCTTCGAAAAAGCAATCGGCCCCCAGCAATATGACGAGGTTTTGCGGGCGTCGGCGGCCAACCAGTTGAAATGGAGGCTTGAAGGGAAACCGGGGTATCAACTGCGGGATTTTGCACTCAATAGCGGTACGTTTTCCGCCCAGAACAGTTACATGGGACCTCGTTCCTCGCCCACGCCGGCGAGTCTGGGAGTGCCGCGTTACGAAGGTACGCCGGAAGAAAACGCACGGCTGGTAAGGGCTTTTCTACGATTGCATGGCGCCTACCATGTTACTTTTTTCCAGCTCGAGACGGATACCACCGAGAAGCTTATCAATGAATACGACGCCGGGAAGGTCCGTACGGCACTCGGACCGCGTGTCGATATCCTTGATGTTGATGAGCCGGAAGATCATCCTGAAGACCCGATAACGGGCTGCGGCGGCTACCGCGTGCTTCCCAAGAAAGCCCGGTGGGGGATTGTCTATACGCTGCGCATGTCACCTGAACTGATTCACCGCGCACCGAGCATGATATCCAGCCGGGAACATGGCTATATGTACGATTTACGCACGATCGTACAGGGACAGCTACAGAACTTCTTGCGCACGTTGGGCTACATGTGCCTGGGGGATACACTCAAGGCGGGAGCCTTCGCCACCGGCACAGGGTTGGCAGTCATGTCAGGCTTGGGGGAAACGTGCCGCATCATGCACACTATCACCCCGGAATTCGGTTTGATGCAGAGGGTATTCAACGTAGTTACCGACCTGCCGCTTCCGCCGGGGAAGCCAGTTGATTTTGGTGTAATGGAGTTCTGCCGCACGTGCAAGAAATGTGCGGAGTATTGCCCAGCCAGAGCAATTCCCATGGACACCGACCCCACATGGGAAGTCAAAGGTATTTACAACCGGCCAGGAGTGCGTGCCTGGTATCGGGACGAGGTGCGCTGCAGAGCCTATATCTACCAGGCGGGCGCCTGCGCGCTATGTTTCGGCGTCTGTCCGTATTCGAAAACTCACAAAACTACCTATGCCAACCTGTGGCAATCAACCGTCTCCACAATGCCGGTATTTAACCGCGCTGTCCGAAAAATGGATGATTTGCTCGGCCACGGTCCACGGGTCGGAGCTGATGTCGAAAAATTCTGGGAGCTTGAGCTGCCGCCATTCGGCTGGACTTAAGGAGGTCAGAATGTGGTTTTTGGTCGGAATTATCATCGGGCTCTTGGTGTTGGTTTTAGTTACGCTTCTGCGTCGTTTCCAGGTTGCGGTAAACTGGTATGAATGGCTGCTGGCTGCCTTTGGCCTGGCTTTTGTGTTATTCGCTGTCCAGAACTCTATGGCTTCGATGGCCGAATTTGAGCCCATCGCACCGCGTATGTTTCTGCTGATGTTCGGAATCCCTGGGTTGGGGCTGGTAGTCATCGCCGCAGTACTGGTATGGCTTCGCTGGTTTAAAAAGGGCCGCAGCACCCAAACCGCAGCACCCGCCGCGAACTAACATTTAACGCCTCTCTTTATCATCCTGGATAGAACTGTGACCGCTGGCAACTCAGCGGTCACGGAGCAGTGATTTCCTCCTCCACTCCATGGTGGAAGCACGAAAGACGCCTGGGTATCCGGCGGCTGCTAAGCCGCGGCCGGGGCAGGGGTTACGCGCTTGTTTTTATAGACCATGCGCGCGAGGA
>CAZPAL010000037.1:0-10314 GCA_964584525.1 uncultured Dehalococcoidales bacterium
CATCTGGCTGGCTCCCGGCCTGCGAACCTCGGTGCTGCGCTACGCCGATAGCTGGAAAAAACAGATATTCGTCAATTCGGAAGGCAGTTTCATCCAGCAGGAACGGACGGACATTACGCTGGGGATGACCGCCGTGGCCGGCGCCGGGGGGGAGGTACAGCAGTCCAATCTCAGCCTGGGCAGCCGCGGGGATTTTGCCAGGGTGGAAAAGCTGGATAGAGAAATAGCGGAAACCGCCGCGCGGGCGGCGGCTCTGCTGGCCGCTCCCGCCGTCAAGGGCGGCCAGTATACGGTGATACTCGACCCGGTGCTGGCCGGGGTATTCGTGCATGAAGCCTTCGGACATCTGTCGGAGGCCGATTTTGTCTATGAGAACCAGCAGATGCTGGAACTGATGGTGCTCGGCAAGCGCTTCGGCGGACAGCACTTGAACATCGTGGACGGGGCCGCCGTGCCGGGACTGCGCGGCAGCTACCGTTATGACGATGAAGGCGTGGCCGCCGCCAAAACCTACCTCATTCGGGAGGGCATTCTTTCCGGAAGGCTGCATTCCAGGGAAACCGCCGCCAAAATGGGCGAAACTCCCACCGGCAATGCCCGCGCAGCCGGATTCCATCACCCGCCTATCGTGCGCATGACCAACACCTATATCGAACCACAGGGAGTGAAATTGCAGGACATGCTCTCAGGCATCAAGGAAGGCGTCTATGCCCGCAACTGGTACGGCGGCACCACCAGCATGGAGATGTTCACTTTCTCCGCCGGCGAAGCCTTCATGATTCGCGACGGCCGAATAGCTGAAGCGGTGAGACCGGTGGTGCTCTCCGGCAACGTCTTCACCACCCTGCAGAATATCGACGCTATCGGGGATGACCTGGAGATGAACGAGGGCGGCGGCTGCGGCAAGGGCGGGCAGTTCCCCCTGCCCGTTTCCAATGGCAGCCCGCATATCCGTATCCAGCGATGCCTGGTGGGAGGTGCATGATGGCCGACCTGGGGAAAATTGTTGAATCGGTGCTGGAGAAGGCCTCCGCGGCCGCCGGGACGGCTGAGGTTTATTTAGTCTCCGCCGAAAAAACCCCGGTGCGCTTCGAAGCCAACCGTCTCAAGAGCATCCGTAGCCGCCAGAGCCACAGCATCGCCTTGCGCATTTTCAAAAACGGGCGCACCGGCTTTGCCGCTTCGAACCTGCTGGAAGACATGGACTGGCTGGTGTCAGCGGCGGTGGAAACCAGTCAGTTCGGGGCCGCTGCGGATTTCGAACTGCCTTCAGCCGACCGCTACCCGACCGTAGAAACTTTCGACTCAGCGGTAGCGGATATCCCGCTGCCGGACCTGATAAAAAGCGGCGAGGAGATGATTGCCGGGCTTGTCCGCGCCGACGCGCGCCTGAACTGCGAGAGCGCGCTCAGCAAGGAGTCCGCCGGCATCATCATCGCTAACAGCCGCGGACTGAGGGCTGCGTACCGCAAAACCATTTACGACGTCAGCCTCGAAGGCACACTCGTAAACGGCAGCGACATGCTGTTTATCGGTGACGGGATAAGCTCATGCCGCGCGGACATCAAGCTGGATTCGATACTGGCAAGCAGCCTGCTCCAGCTTGAACGGGCGCGCAGTTTCGCCAGAATCAGGAGCGGGCGGCTGCCCGTCGTCTTCAGCCCGTATGGGGTGGCCAGCGCCTTCAGCGCCGCTTTGATGTCCGGCTTCAACGGGAAAATGGCCCTGGAAGGGGCGTCTCCGCTGGCAAGCCGGCTGGGGCAAACGGTATTCGACCACAAATTCAGCCTCTTCGATGATGCCACACTGCCGTTCCAGCCTCACAGCCGGCCTTTCGACGACGAAGGCGTTCCCAGCCGGCGCACGCCGCTGGCGCTTGACGGGCGCGTGCTCAATTTCCTGTACGACTTGAAAACCGCGGCCAGGGCAGGCAAGCCCAGCACCGGCAGCGCCGCGCGCGGCAGCATCCTGCCGGTTCCCTCTGCCAGCGCCTTCGTCATCGGCGCGGGCGACACCTCGCAGGAGGATATGCTGGCCGATATCGAAGAGGGGCTGCTGGTGGAACACCTGATGGGAGCAGAACAGGGCAATGTCATGGGAGGCGATTTTTCGGGCAACGTGCTATTGGGCTACAAGATAGAACATGGTAAAATAGCGGGGAGGGTGAAGAACACGGTGGTGAGCGGCAACGTTTATGAGTTGTTCAGGGATGTAGCCGCTCTGGGCAGCGACGGGCGCTGGGTGGGCGGCGACCTGTTCACTCCATCCATCTGCCTGCACTCCGTTTCGGTCGCCAGCCAGCCTTAGGGGGAAGAGATGAGTTATAAAGATGCCATTAAAACGCGCGCCCGCCCCAAACTCAATGAACCCAACATGCTGGCAGCCTGGCCGGGCATCTCGAATGTGGCCATGATAGCGGCCTCGTATATCGCGCGCAAACTGGAAGTGAGGGAACTGGCCGAAATCCGCCCGACGGATTTTTTCGAACCTGTCGGGGTCATGGTCAGGAATAACGTGATTGAGGAACCGCAGTTCCCCCAGAGCTATTTTTATTATTACAAAAACCCCGCCGGGCGGGACCTCATCCTTTTCATGGGCGAAACCCAACCCGCCACCAACAGCTACGCGCTGGCCAACACCATCCTGGACGCCGCCGAGCATTTCAAAATAAAGCGCCTCTACACCTGCGCCGCGGCCATCACCCGTATCCACCATACCGAACAACCCCGGGTGTGGGGGGTGGGAACCGACCGCGAGGTGGCCGACGAACTGGCCGCGGCCGGCCTGGTGCAGGGGGGAAATTTGCAAATCGCCGGCATGAACGGGCTGGTGCTGGGCGTGGCCAAGGAGCGCAAGCTGCCCGGGGTGTGCCTGCTGGGGGAGGTCCCCAACTATGCCATGCGGCTCAATAACCCCATGGCAGCGCTGGCTATCGCCGGAGTGCTCTCAACCCTGCTGGAAATCCACCTTGACCTCAAGGAGCTTGCGCAAGCCGCCGAAGAAGCCCGGGAACGGATGAAACAGGCCGCCGCCGAAGCTATGGGAGAGTATATAGATTACTTTACCGAACCCATCTGGGAACGTGAAGAAGATGAATCCGAAGAGGAATAACGGCCATCCCACACCTCCTCCCCCGGATTTGGAGGAGGTGCTGTTGCAGATGGCGGACGGCTCCAGACCGCTGCTGACCGGGCACCTGCCGGGGTTGTCCGATTTGGACCGCTGCGCCATGCAGCGATTCGGGGCGGTCTGGCCGGCTATAGCCGTCGAAAAACGGCGCCAGGTGATGGCGCGTTTGCAGGATATTTCCGAAACCAACGTGGAGTTCAATTTCCATTCCATATTCAAGTATGCGCTGAGCGATGAGGACCAAACCGTGCGCAAAGCGGCGGTTGAGGGGTTGTGGGAAGACGACGAACCGTCACTGATTCGGCCGCTGATTACACTGCTTACGCAAGACCCATCCATCGGCGTCAGGGAGGCGGCGGCTGTCGCTTTGCGGCGCTTCGCCGTGCTGGTCGAGCACCAGAAAATCCCGGCGGACTACCGGCTCATCTTGAGCCAGGCGCTGCTGGGTGTTTACAACAACCCGGCCGAGGACATCGCTGTCAGGCGGCGCGCGCTGGAATCCGTCTCTCCGCTGAGCATGGCGGACGTGACCCAGGCCATTTGGACAGCCTATCGCCACCCGCAGCCGGAGCTCAAAACCAGCGCGCTTTATGCCATGGGGCAAAACTGCGACATCCTGTGGCTGCCGACCATCCTGCGCGAACTGGAAAACGAAGACCCGGCGCTGTGTTACGAGGCGGTGGCGGCCGCCGGGGAACTGGGGGGAATGGAAGCCTTGCCGCCGATTGTGGCCATGCTGGGCAGCCCGGATATCGAACTGCGGCTGGTGGCGGTGGTGGCGCTGGGAAAAATCGGCGGCCCTGAAGCCAAACGCGCATTGGGCAACTGCCTGGCCGACAGAAGCCAGGCCGTGCGCGACGCCGCAGAAGAAGCGCTGGGTGAAGCCGAGTTTTTCGAAGAACCCCTCTACCCTCACGTCCAGATGCCTTAGGCCGCAGTATGACCAGCCACCCGAAAGTGACCCTGGCCTCCAAGCGGCGCTCCGATGCTCCGCGGGATTACCGCTGGCAGACGGACGCGGAACTGATGGCGCTCAGCGGCCACCAGCCGCTTGCCATCCCCTTTGCCGAATATTTGACCCGCTACGATGCGGGCGAGCAGAAGCCCAAAACCCTTTTTTTATCCATCCTGACCGCCCCGGAAGGGCGTCACATCGGCAACTGCGCCGTTTATGACACTGACCGGACGAAGGGCGAAGCCAGCGTCGGCATCACCATCGGCGAAAGGGAATACTGGGGGAGGGGTTACGGCACGGACGCGCTCAAAGCCCTGCTGGATTATGTTTTCAACGGCATGGAAATAAGGTTCATCAACCTCAAAACGCTGGCTGAAAACCAGCGCGCGCGGCATTGTTTTGAAAAATGTGGCTTCCAGGAGTGCGGCAATCTCAAGGAGAAAGGGCGTAATTACGTGCTGATGTGCCTCTCGTTTGAAGATTACGCCATCCGGCAATACACCGCGGAAAACGGTGAAAGCTGATGGCTGGACTATTTGAACGCCTCAGCCCTAAAAAACGCCAGGACGTGCGCGTGCTGGCGGGGTTCATCGCCATCTACTGCCGGGAAAAACACCCCGCCGCGTCCCGCCAGGCCTTCCACATCAAAGATGAAGACCTGCAGGGCAGGACTGCGGGCATCATTCTTTGCCCCGATTGCTCCCGGCTGCTGGAACACGGCATCGCCAAGCTGAGCCAGTGCCCCTACGAGCCCAAACCCTCGTGCCGCAAGTGCAAAACGCACTGCTATGCCCCCGGATACCGTGAGAAAGTGCGTCAGGTAATGCGTTTTTCCGGCACTTACCTGGTCAAACGAGGCCGGCTGGATATCCTGCTGCATTATCTGAAATAAAAGCGGCGGACTTTAAAGCTCCACCACCGCCAGCCCCACCACCGTTTTTTCGCCCCGGGGGTTCTCCGCCCAGACGTCCAGGCTCACCAGCCGCTGTCCGTTTTCGACGCTTTTGCCGCTGACCGCGGCGCGGCAAATTATCGTGCCTCCGGGAAAGTTCATGCCTTTATAACTTACCGAGAGCTTGCGCAGGAAGCCCTCCCCCGCCCAGCGCGCCAGCATCTGTCCCAAAAAGGCCGTCACCAGCTGGCCGTGCACCACCACTCCGGGCAGATTTTTGGAGAGGGCGAAGTCTTTGTCGTAGTGGATAGGATTATAATCTCCCGAGGCGCCGGCCCACATCACCAGCTGTTGAGGGGAGGGGGTTTTGACCAGCGGGGGTATTTCTTGCCCGGTGCAAAGCGTATCAAAATCCGGCTGCGGCATATTCTATTCCTGCCTGAAAATAGCCAGTTGACGGCACCTGGCAATCCGCCGGCCATGCTGGTTGGTATAGGTTTTTTCCAGAGTGATGAAAGCCAGGTCGCGATTTTCGGAGCGGCGCTCTCGGATGGATGTGATGGTCACCTCCACGCTGATGGTGTCCCCCACCACCACCGGCTGAAAACACTCCAGGTCCGTGCTGCCGTGCAGCACGATGCCTTTCATCTCCAGCATGGTCGAGATGACCTGCTCGAAGCCTAGCGTGGGCAGTAGCGCCGGGGGAACCTGTAATTGCTCTGTAGATTCTGCATCCCCCACCGCGCGCAAGTAGCGCGCCACCAGCCCCGGCTCCATATCGTAGACGAACGGCGGCCAGGGGACGCCGACGCGGGATTTGAGTTCTTCCAGTGTCACTGGCTGTGCCAACGTCCCACCCGGTTCCTTTCGAAGATGGAATAAGTCTAGCTTTGAGCCGGCGTGACTGTCAAGAAAAGCCGGACAGCAGCCGGTTATTACACTCATAAGCCTGTGATATAATACCAGCGGATTTTCTTCCAGGAGGTGGGTATGACCGAAGCCGCTGAGACCGCATCCGCCCCGGCCGGCCGCGACCGCATCCCGGACCCTTCCCTGGCCATCCAGTCCTTCGACCTGACACGCATCTTCGGCAGCCTGGTGGCCGTCAACGGCATCAACCTCAACATTAAAAAGGGCGAGCTTTTCGCCCTGCTGGGTCCCAACGGCGCCGGCAAAACCACCGCCATCAGCATGCTGTGCTGTCTGCTAAAACCAACCGGGGGCACAGCGCTGGTGATGGGGCACGATATCGTTAGTGAGTCTTACGAAGTAAAAGGGGTCATCGGCCTTTCTCCCCAGGAAACGACCCTGTCCGACCGCCTGAACCCGCTGGAAAACCTGCAGCTGATAGCCGGCCTGCACAGCATGCCTTCCGCCAAAGCCCGCAAATGGTCCAGGCTCATGCTGGAGACCATGGGGCTCGAAGAACGCGCCAAAGACCAGGTACGGCGCTTTTCGGGCGGCATGAAGCGCCGCCTGTCGCTGGCCATGGCGCTCATCCATGACCCGGCGCTCATAATCCTCGATGAACCGACCCTCGGACTGGACCCGCAGGCCAGGCGCGCCGTCTGGGATTACATCCTGCGCCTTAAAGGCGAAAAAACGATTCTGCTCACCACCCACTACATGGACGAGGCTGACTTCCTGGCCGACCGCATCGGCATCATGGACGCCGGGCAGGTGATTGCGCTGGGCAGCGCCAAAGAACTCAAGGGCGGCATGGCCGACCAGCATACGCTGGTGGTGAAGGGCTGGAATATCACTCAGAACGCGGTCATGGAGATGCAGCGGCGCTACCCGCAGGTGAGCGCCGAAGGCGGCAGTCTTTTCATCACTGATAAGCGGCTCGACCTGCGTGAGATAGTTGACCGCCTGTACGCTCTGGGGGTCAGCATCCGCAGCGTCGCCTACAAGGAACCCACGCTGGAAGACGTATTTCTGCGCCTGACCGGCAAGGAGTTACGGCCATGAGATTCCGCCAGCTTTTTATCCGCAATCTCAAAGAAACCTACCGCGACCCGCTGGCACTGGGCTTTTTACTGGCTTTTCCGCTGCTTTTCATGCTGGTTTTCGGGGCGGCGCTGGGGGGAGGCGGTACGCCCTCTTACAATATCGCCGTGATTGACAACGACGGGAGCCAGCTTTCCGCCGCCTTTTCTGGCGAAGCGCTGGCTGAAGTGCCTATCTTCCAGGTGGAGCACTTGAACAGCGCCGGCGACGCCCTCGACAGGCTCAAACTGGGCGACCTGCGCGCCTATATTGTCGTACCGGCAGGCTTCGATGAGGCTGTCAGCCTCAACTGGCAGGGAACGCCGGCTCCCATCAATCTCTCGATTGTTTACGATGAAGCCGACCTCTCGGTCTCCAGCCAGATTGTTTCCACCGTCAGCGCGGCTTTAACCGGCTTCGCCCGGGTTGAAATCCCGGTCCACATCACCGCCAACCCGGTAAACATCGAGAACAAACCGGGCCAGATGGACTTCCTGGCGCCGGGAATAATCGTGTTCGGCCTGCTGATAATGATTCCCACTTCAGCCCGCATCATGGTGCACGACAAGGAAAGGGGCTACATGGCACGACTGCTGACCACCCCCACCCGCCCGTGGGAATTCATCACCGGCTATTCGGCCTGCCTGGTGCTCATCGCCGTCGCCCAGATAATATTTTTCATGTTGTTCGGCGTGCTGCTGGGAATGCATATCGTAGGCAATATCTGGCTGGCATTCCTGATTTTCCTGCTGACGGCCATGGCCAGCATCGCCATCGGCATGGTGGTGGCAGCGCTTTCGAAATCCGAAAACCAGGCCGAATCCATGACCTGGCTTTTCACCATGCCGCTGGCCGTGCTTTCGGGAGTGTGGTTTTCCATCTCTTTCATGCCCGATTACATCCAGACCATCGCCAACCTCTTTCCATTCGCCCACGCGGTGGAAGCGGCCAGGGCGGTGCTCATCCGTGGCGCGGGGTTCGCCGCTGTCCAGGGCGATTTACTCTTCCTGGCCGCCTGGGCGCTGGCCGTCACCCTGCTGGGTATTTTCCTCTTCGGGCGCACCATGAAGAGCTGAACCTGTAATAACCGGAGGTCGATTTGAAACTACCCATCGAATGGCGGGGCGACTGCCTGAAAATACTTGACCAGACCCGCCTGCCTGGCGCGGAAATTTACCTGGAGCTTAGGCGCGTTGATGAGGTTACCGAGGCCATTAAAAGCCTGCGCGTGCGGGGCGCCCCCGCCATCGGGGTAGCCGCCGGTTACGGGGCGGCCCTGGGGGCGCGCGGGATTGACGCCGCAGACAGCACCGGTTTCAAAGTTGCGCTGGAGGGCGTTTTCGACGCGCTGTCCGCTACCCGTCCCACCGCCCGTAACCTTTTCCAGGTTATTGAGCGCATGCGCCGGGCGGTTGAAAACCTGGACGAACCCGGGCAAATCAGAGCGCGGCTGGTCTGCGAAGCGCTGGCTGTACACGCCGAACAGAAAGCGGCGGACCTGAGTATGGCGGCGCTGGGAGCCGGCCTTATCGCACCCGGTTCCTCCATCCTGACCCACTGCAACACCGGTCCGCTGGCCACCGGCGGCGGAGGCACGGCGCTGGGGGTAATCATCCGGGCTTATGAACAGGGCAGGGTGAGGCAGGTTTTGACCTGCGAAACCCGTCCGCTTCTGCAGGGGGCGCGCCTGACTGCCTGGGAGCTGCGGCAGGCCGGAGTACCGTTCAAACTGATTACCGATTCCATGGCGGGTTACGTCATGGCTGGAGGAATGGTGGACGCCGTCATGCTGGGCGCGGACAGGATTGCGGCCAACGGCGACACCGCCAATAAAATCGGTACTTATACGCTGGCGGTACTGGCGCGGGAACACCGTATCCCCTTTTACGTGGCCGCCCCCACTACCACCATCGATAAATCAATTTGCACTGGAGCCGAAATCGTGATTGAGCAGCGCTGCGCCGATGAAGTGACGTGTATGGGCGGGATGCGCCTGGCTCCAGACGGGGTAGGGGTATTGAATCCCGCATTCGACATCACCCCGGCCGGTTTTATCACGGCCATCGTCACCGAAACGGAGATATGGCGACCATGCGATTGAGGATTATTGTACCCCCTTTAACCTCTTGTCAAATGGTCATCCCATACCCTCTCCCTTTCGTAAAGGGAGGTAATAGAGGGATTTCAGGACACAGCGGCAAGCGTGGTATCATACAGGGTATCCGGTTTCATATCTTGCCCGGATGCTGAAAAAGAAGGCGTCGTAGAACCGCCGGAAAGGAACCACCCATGCCTGAAGCGCAGGCCAGCCTGGCCGTCATCGGGGGCACCGGGCTGTATGATATCGAGGAACTCAGCGATATGGACGAATATGCCGTTGATACCCCTTTCGGCTCGCCTTCCGATAAAATCGTTATCGGCGAACTGGCCGGCATGCGCATCGCCTTTCTGCCGCGCCACGGCCGCGGCCACCGACTGTCTCCTTCCGAAATCCCCTCGCGCGCCAACATCTACGCTCTCAAAAGCATCGGCGTACGGGATATCATCGCCATCAACTCGGTAGGCAGCTTCAACGAGAGTATCCGCCCCGGCGACCTGTGCATCCCGGACCAACTTATTGACAAGACTACCCGGCGGGTGAACACATTCTTCGGGGACGGCATCGTGGCGCACATCCAGTTTGCCGAACCGTTCTGCCCGAACTTGCGCATGGTGCTCTACCAGGCGGCCATCGAAGCCGGGGCCGAAGTGCACCTGGGCGGCACGTACGTCGTGATGGAAGGGCCGGCTTTTTCGACCCGTGCCGAGTCGCGCCTGCACCAGGGCTGGGGAGCTGACGTCATCGGCATGACCGCCCTGCCTGAAGCCAAACTGGCGCGCGAGGCCGAGATGTGTTACGCCATCCTGGCCTGCGCCACAGATTACGACAGCTGGCATATCGACAAAGAGGTGGTCTCGGTATCGGTGGTTTTAAACACGCTGAAAGGCAACATTGACCTGTCACGGCGTATCATCCGCTACGCCGTGCGCCGCCTGCAGCCTGAACCCGATTGCGCCTGCGGCAGCGCGCTGGCCAGCGCTATCATCACCAGCCCGGATGCGATACCCCCCGAACGCAAGGCGGCGCTGCGGCCCATCATCGGCAAATACGTCTGAACCGGTGACAGGCCCGCCTTTTTATGGTTTAATATTCCATTATGCCTGATACACGCTTCAAGATGCTCCCTGCCATGGTCGGCAGCTTGCCCCACCGGGACCCGGCCCAGGCTGGCCGCCTGGTGAGCAGGTTCTTGCCGGACATTCCTGCCTGGCCGCAGCTTCCACGCCGCACCTTCCGCGAGAACATGTA
>CAZPAL010000038.1:0-10302 GCA_964584525.1 uncultured Dehalococcoidales bacterium
GCAACGACAGGATTGACATCCAAGACATAGAAGAATTGAACCCCGAACGCATCGTGATTTCGCCCGGGCCTTCGACTCCCCAGAATGCCGGCATCTCGAATGCCGTCATCCGCCATTATGCGGGGCGGCTGCCGCTGCTGGGGGTTTGCCTCGGCCACCAGTGCATCGGACACGTTTTCGGCGCGCTTATCCGGCAGGCTGAGCGTATCATGCACGGCAAATCCTCGGCGGTTTATCACGACGGCCTGGGGGTTTTCGAGGGTATGCCCAACCCCTTTTCGGCCATGCGTTACCATTCCTTGCTGGTAGATTCTGAAACCCTGCCGGCCTGCCTGACGGTCAGCGCCCGTACGGAGGACGGCAGCATCATGGGGCTGCGCCACCGCCTTTTTGCGGTGGAGGGAGTGCAATTCCATCCTGAGTCCTTCATGACCGAAAGCGGCAGGCATCTACTGGCTAATTTTTTGAAAATCCGGGTGGAGGGCTGAAGCATGATTAAACAGGCTATCATGACGGTCGTAGCCGGGGAATCGCTGACTGAAGAAGAGGCGGCGGGAGTGATGGGAGAAATCATGGACGGGCAGGTTAGCCCGTCGCAACTGGCGGCGTTTCTGATTGCGCTCAGGATGAAAGGGGAGACTATCGCGGAAATCGCCGGTCTGGCCGGTACCATGCGCTCCAGAGCTGTTCAGGTACAGGCGTCCCAGCCGGTGGTGGATATCGTCGGCACGGGCGGCGACATGGCGGGCACCTTCAACATCTCCACCACCGCCGCTCTCGTGGCAGCCGGGGCCGGGTTGCGGGTTGCCAAGCATGGAAACCGGGCGGCCAGCGGCCGGTGCGGCAGTGCCGATGTGCTGGAGGCACTGGGCGTCAAGCTGGACCTTTCCGCTGAAAAAGTTGCCTGTTGCCTGCGCGAGGTGGGCATCGCTTTCATGTTCGCCCCGGTCTTTCACCCAGCCATGAAGTACGCCGCCCCCACGCGCCGTGAAATCGGCGTGCCTACCATTTTCAATATTCTTGGGCCCCTGACCAACCCGGCCGGAGCGCGGGCGCAGGTGCTGGGGGTGGCCGACGCCTCGCTGGTGGAAAAGATGGCGCTGGTGTTGAAAAGCCTGGGATGCCGGCACGCGCTGGTAGTGCATGGCATGGACGGGCTGGATGAACTCACCATCACCGGCCCGACCCGGGTCTGCGAACTCGACAGGGGGGAGATTCGCAACTATACGGTTTGCCCCGAGGACCTTGGACTGCCGCGGGCCGGCCTGGAAAACTTGGCCGGCGGCGATGCCCCCAGGTGTGCGGCCATATTGCGAAGCATACTCTTGGGTGAAACTGGGCCGGGGCGGGACGTCGTGCTTATGAATGCGGCGGCGGCGCTACTGGCAGGCGAGCGGGTAAAAACGCTGCCAGAAGGCGTTACGCTGGCTAGCAACGCACTGGACGCAGGGCAGGCACTGGCGAAGCTGGAACAGCTGATTGCCTTCACGCGGGGAAACTCCGATGCTGCTTGAAAATATAATTGCGCTGAAAAGACGGGAAATAGCGGCTGACCGGGCGCTCGTCCCGCTTCCAGTTTTGAAAAAGACGGCGGCATCCCGGGCGCCGGCGCTGGATTTCGTCCTGGCGCTCGAAGGAGCAGGGGTGAGCGTTATAGCCGAAATCAAAAAAGCCTCCCCCTCACGCGGAATCATTTGTCCCGATTACGACCCGGCCTTCATCGCCCGCCTTTACAGCCGGCACGGAGCGGCGGCTATTTCGGTGCTGACCGAAAACAGCCATTTTCAAGGCCGGCTCGAGCATCTGGAGACGGTAAAAAAGAGTCTGGATAAACCCCTGCCGGTGCTGCGCAAGGATTTTATCTTCAGTGCTTACCAGATTTACCAGTCGCGAGCCGCCGGAGCCGATGCGGTGCTCTTAATCGCGGCAATCCTTTCACCGCGGCGTTTGGCGGAACTGGTCCGCCTGTGCCGGGCACTGGGAATGGCCGCCCTGGTAGAAGTACACCATTTCGCTGAAATCGCCGCCGCTCTCGATAGCGGAGCGCGCGTCATCGGTATCAATAACCGCAATCTGGATTCCCTGGAAGTTGACATGGAGACGACCCATAGATTGAGACCGCTTATTCCTCCGGGGAGGCTGGTTGTCAGCGAAAGCGGCATCAGGCGGCGCAGCGATATTGAGCTGCTGGCGGGCTGGGATGTGGATGCCTGCCTGGTAGGAGAAGCGCTGATGGCCTCCCGGGATATCCCGGCCGCGCTGGAGGCGCTCGTTGGTAAAAATTAAGATTTGCGGAATCAAGGACGAGGGCGCGGCTTTGGCCGCCGCCCGGGCGGGGGCCGATTTCCTGGGGCTGGTGTTCGCTCCAGGAACTCGGCAGGTATCTCCCGCGCGGGGGGCTGACCTTGCCCAAGTGGTTAAGGCCGCGGGTTACAACCCGGCGCTGGTGGGGGTTTTCGTCGATTCCCCGGCGGATGAGGTCAATGCCATCGCCCGCCGGTGCCGGCTTGACTGGGTGCAACTCAGCGGGCATGAGAGATGGGAATACACCCGGCGAATGGAGAAGCCGGTAATAAAAGCGATTCATATCAAACACGGAATCCACCCCGGTCAGGTGCTGTCGGATATCAGTCACGGGTTGGCCTGCCGGGCTCCGGAAAGACTCATATTTCTGCTGGATACACACTATGACGAAATTGGAGGCGGCGGGGGGAGCCCCTTTGACTGGGATATAGCGCTCCAGGTCGGGCAGTCCTGCCCGGTGATGGTGGCCGGAGGGCTTACCCCGGATAATATTTCGCAACTAATGGAACGTTGCCGTCCCTGGGGGGTGGATGTATCCAGTGGGGTGGAAAGCGATGGGCACAAAGACGCGAACAAAATCAAGGCTTTTATCGATAATGCCCGCCGTTGGGAAAAAATGGATGGAAATTCACAGGCTGAGGAGGGATAAATGTTACCTGACGACAGGGGTTACTTCGGCGACTACGGCGGGCGCTTCGTACCCGAAACGCTCATGCCGGTTCTGGAGGAATTGACGGCGGCTTATCGCCTGGCCGCCGGTGATGATGGCTTTCAATCAGAACTGGCGGCCCTGCACCGCGATTTCGGCGGCCGGCCGACGCCAATCTATGAAGCGTCTAACCTGACGCGTCTATGCGGCGGGGCGAGCCTGCTGCTCAAGCGCGAAGACCTGACCCATACCGGCGCCCACAAGATTAACAATGCCCTGGGGCAGGCCTTGCTGGCGCGGTGCATGGGTAAAAAGCGCGTCATTGCCGAAACCGGGGCAGGGCAGCACGGGGTGGCTGCTGCGGCTGCCTGCGCCGCCCTCGGTTTGGAATGCTTGGTCTATATGGGGGAGGAGGATATGCTCCGCCAGTCCGCTAACGTGCGCCGTATGTACCTCATGGGGGCGGAGGTCAGGCCGGTATCGAGCGGCAGCCGCACCCTCAAGGACGCTATCAACGAAGCCATCCGTGACTGGGTGACGCATGCCCTGGACACCTTTTATCTGCTAGGCTCGGCTGTTGGCCCCCATCCTTATCCTTTGATGGTGAGGGACTTCCAGTCGGTAATCGGCACCGAGGCCCGCTGCCAGATGCTGGAGCGGCACGGCCGGCTGCCGGATGTGGTGGTGGCTTGCGTGGGGGGTGGCAGCAATGCTATCGGCATGTTTTATCCGTTTCTGGAGGACGCGTGTGTCAATCTGGTGGGGGTCGAGGCCGCCGGCCGGGGTTTGAATACCGGCAAGCATGCCGCCTCGCTGGCCGCCGGAAGCCCCGGCATACTGCACGGTACGCTCTCCTACCTGCTCCAGGACGAGTGGGGACAGATTTCTTCGACCCACAGCATATCGGCGGGGCTTGACTATCCGGGGGTCGGCCCGGAACATGCTTATCTCAAATCCACGGGGCGGGCAAGCTACACGGCAGTGAATGACGACCAGGCGCTACGCGCTTTTCACCTGCTTTGCCGGCATGAAGGCATCATCCCGGCGCTGGAATCTTCCCATGCCCTGGCCTATGCACTCAGCATCCTCCCCGGACTGGAGAAGTCGCGAACGGTGCTGGTCAATCTCTCCGGGCGGGGAGACAAGGACATGGATATAGTGTTCAAACAACAGGGGGGCGACAGTGAGTAAAATCGGTGAAGTTTTTAAACGGCGCAAGGCCTTGATAGCCTATGTTACAGTCGGCTTTCCTTCCGTCGAAGCCACTCTGGCGGTGGTCCCGCGGCTGGCTGAATGGGGATGCGACGCGGTGGAACTGGGCATACCTTTCTCGGACCCCATGGCTGACGGCACTACCATTCAGCAGGCCAGCCAGGTAGCATTACATAACGGAGTGAACACGGGCACATGTCTGGAGGTTTCGCTGGCGCTCAGCCGGAAAACTTCCGTCCCGCTGCTGTTTATGAGTTACCTGAACCCGCTTCACAGGTACGGCCCGGCGCGCTTCAGTCGGGACAGCGCCGCCGCTGGCATCAGCGCCCTTATAATTCCCGACCTGCCGCCGGAGGAGGGCGAAGAATTTGAACGGGTTACGGCCGGGGAAAAGCTGGAACTCATCTACATGCTGGCTCCCACCAGTACCCCGCTGCGCATCCGGCTGGTAAGCCGGCGAGCCAGGGGGTTTATCTATCTTGTCTCGCTCACCGGGGTCACCGGCGCGCGCGGGCAGGCTTTGCCGCCGTTGAGTGATTATATAAGCCGCGTGAGGCGTGAAACCGCCGTTCCCCTGTGTGTGGGTTTCGGCATTTCTACCCCCGCGCAGGCGGGACAGGTCGCGGGAATGGCGGACGGGGTGATAATCGGTAGCCGGCTGATTCAGTTCATGGAGGCTGGGAGCGACTGGGCTGAACTGGAGCGATTTATCCGGCAAACCCGGGCCTGCCTGGATAAAGCCTCGCCTTAGCCAGGTCCAGGCACATTGACGCCCCTGATGGTCAGGTAGTCGTACATGGTGCCGCAGGCTTTATTGAGTTCCAGGCATTCGATGATGCCCCGGTATTTTCCGCCCGCCAGGCCTTCGCCGATGATGAACGCCCCCTCGGCGGCTTCCTTGGCTGTGCCCGCTTTACGTCCGACTTTACGCACGGAGCCGAATCTGGCTAACCTCACAGCCAGGTCGTCGGCCAGTTCGGGTATGCCGGTCAACCTTCCCGAAATGAGGATTTCGCGGGGTTCCGGCAGCGCCACCGTCATGGCGGCCACGTTTTTAGCCACGCTTTCGACCAGCATCTTCCAAGCCCCGGGGTAGATTTCACGTTTGCGTGCCAGCTCATAGGGGGTGATATCCGCGTTGCCGGTTTCGTCCCGGGCGCCGCCGCTGAAGAGCGCAGCCCCGGGGAAATTCCCCAGCCGTACTGCCAGTTCCGCGTCCATACAGCCCAAGGTGACAAAACCCGGTCCTCCCGAAGTTCCCCCCAGCCCGTCGATGATACGCCCGTTCTCGACCGCCAGGGCGGCGCTGAAGGCATATCCTACCTCCGCCAGGATGAAAGAAGTCCGGTTGAGCGGCATTCCCAGACAATCCGCCTGGTCTTTGATTGCCAGGGCAGCGCAACACACCTTGTCCGCCGTCCCCATGTCCATCTTGTTGGATTTGCGGTAGGAGGGAATAGTCGGCAATTGTATGGCGCCGGGAGTGAAAACCACCGGCAGTTTTTCGGATTGCATCTTTCTCAAAACCCGGCGGATGCCGTCATAAAGCGGAACACTGGGGTCATCAGGCACCATAAAATCCAGTTCGGCGGCGCTCATGTCGCACATACGGCGTAAGGGCAGGCCGTAACCCGAAGGTCCGATGATTAGGTCAAGCGGGAGCAGCCCCCTGATGGTTTCCAGCAGGACGCCGGGGTCTTCCGCTACCCTGGGGACGGCGATTGAGGCGTCGATTATGACCTCGTCTCCATCCATGCCGAAAAAATCGAAACTGCCGGTGCCGGGGTCTATTCCGATTACGCGCATGGCTCATTTCTCCCTTCCAATTTTAACGGGCAGGCCGGGTCGGAAGCGAACCAGTTTCCGGTGACAGCAAACGTGCGTGAACGGCAGCCGAGGCAATCCCGAAGATGGCGACAGCCGAGGCAGTGCCCGGTCCGGTTTGATGATTCCCGCATTTCCGTGAGCAGCGGCAGTGTCTGTGCCGTATCCCAGATACCGGCCAGGGATGAAACGTTGACATTACCCAGTAGCAGGCGGGCGAAGCTGCATGGTTTGACATCCCCGCTGGGCTCGATGAAAAGGTAATCTCCGAAGATGCAGGCGCTCTTTTGCGGCACCACGATTCCCGCGCCGCCAACCGGGGCGGCCGTTTCAAGCCCCCACTCCTTTACCGCCGCCGTGAAGAAGGGTTCATCGAAGAAAAATTCGACTCTGTGGCGGGCGGCGGCTTCACAGGTCAGCCTGATGGCGGTTTCATATTCCCCGGCGGTGAGCAACTCTTCCTGGTAATTGTGGCACGGCTTGAGCCCGATAAAATTCATCTTTACCTTTCCGAGGGAAGCAGCCAGCGCGGTGATAGCCGGGATTTCACGGTAGTTGCTTCTTAAAACGGTAAAATTGATGGCGGCCAGCAGCCCCGCCCGGCTGGCGGCGCGGGCCGCCCCCAGCACCTGTTAGAAGTTAGCCCCCTGCCTGATAGCTTCATAGGTCTGCCTGGTTGCGCCGTCAATACTAACCATGACCCTGACGGCCAGTCGGGAGAGTTTTTCTATTATCTCCGCGGAAAGCAGCATGCCGCTGGTGATGAGGTATACTTCCAGCCCCAGCTTGCGGGCCTTTTCCAGCAGGGTGAAGATGTCACGGCGCAGCAGTGGTTCTCCGCCTTCAATAATCAACCAGCCGGGGCGCAGCCCGGCCATTTCATCCAGCAGCGAGAGCGCCCTTTCGGTTGAAAGTTCGCCATCGTCCATCCCGCGGCAGTGCAGGCAGCGCAGATTGCACTTGCCGGTTATCACCCAGTCGATAAAATGAGGGCGCTTGTTGTGAGCCATCTTTATCCTCCGCGGCGGGTGTTTAAAATACACTAACAGCGCCCTCGAATGCAAATCCTGCCAGGGTGGGGGCCGGAGAGCGGTAAGCGGATGCAGCTACTCGCGCGTTGCCTGTGCGGGCGGATGGCGCAGGAACCAGTCGCGGGCCAGGCATGCCGCCTGCTCCAGCGTGCCGGGTTCCTCGAAAAGATGGCTTGCTCCGGGGACTATCACCAGTTTTTTCTCCGTTCTCAACAACGCCAGTGCCTGCTGGTTAATCTGGATTACCTGGACGTCATCTCCTCCCACAATCAGGAGGGTGGGAGCCTGAACGCGGCTTAGAGCATCGCCGGCCATCTCCGGTCTGCCTCCCCGCGAAACCACCGCCGATGTGTACTGCGGAAACCGCGCCGCCGCTATCATGGCGGCCGCAGCTCCGGTGCTGGCTCCGAAATAGCCGACACTGTATCGCGACGTGGCCGGATTTCTCTTTAGCCATTCGGAAGCTTGAATTAATCGCTGTCCGAGCAGCCTGATGTCGAATCTCAGCACCCGGTTGCGTTCGTCCTGTCTTCCTTCTTCGGCAGTCAACAGGTCGAAAAGCAACGTGCCCAGGCCTGCCTCTTGCAAAACCCCCGCCACATAGCGGTTACGCGGGCTGCGGCGGCTGCTCCCACTGCCGTGGGCGAACAGCACCAGCATGCCGCTTTCCCCGGGGAGAACGAGGTCCCCTGCCAGGGCGGCGTTACCCGCTTTAATCATGACCGGGCGCTGTTTAAGTTCCATCAGCTATGTTCCAAACCTGGTGGAAAATCCGTGGCAATCCTGCCTATTGACGGTATTCATTATATATCTTTTTCAATATATACGTTAAATTGAGAAGCGTAGCTCAAAGATGTTAGACTGGTTGAAGGTTATCAAAGAAGTATTGTTTTCCAAGAGGGGATGTCCTGGGCATGATGGCGAAAAATCAAACCACTGGATCAGGAAAATGGGGAAATCCCATCCAGCTCAACCGGCAAATTGCCTACCGGGGGGAGGTGGGCCGACGCCGGGAAATTTACTGCACCGAACAATTGAGGTATATGCAGACCTGTTATAAAAAAATAGGGGAAGACCAGCTTGAACATGTACGCGCTCAAGGCAAAAGCATTTCCTGCGCCAAGGGATGCGATGCCTGCTGCCGCAACCTTTTCGTGGGAGCCACCCTTCAGGAATGTGAAGCCATAGCTTATTATCTGCACCGGAACGAAGCACTCCTCGATAGGTTCGTCGTCCGTTATCCATTCTGGCGTGAATCGGTAAGGAACAAAGGAGACCAGTTCATCGAGTGCCAGAAGCGCTTTGCCGACCTGTTGGCACTCGGCCCCGGCAAAACCAGGGAAGAAGCCTTCGACGAAGCCATCAGGCGCCACAACAACCAGAATATCTGCTGCCCGTTTTTGGAAGACAGCCTGTGTGCCATTTACGAATGTCGTCCTGCCAATTGCGCCGGCTTTTTCGTCACCTCCCCCCCCGCCTTGTGTGAGCCGGTTAGGACCGGGGAACCTGGTTTGAACCCTGAGTATACGCTAACCCACATTGAAGATGTGGTGAACGACACCACCTTTTACTATCAAAGCCTTAAACATCCCGTGACGCTTTATACGCCGGTAGCCGTTTACCGGATTCTGGAAGAGGGGTACGTTTACCTGAACCAGTTCGCCGGCCTCCGGGGAATAAAACAGGCCGCTCTTAATGATCCCGAGGTGAGAGCTATTATCCATTGAATCATGGCTTGCGGCGGCTGGCGTTACGCGGATTTTTTCTCCCGCAGCTTGACAGTCAGGGAGGGGTAATATAGCATTGAGCAGGTTGTTCCCCCTCTTTCTGAAAAACAACGCCGGTGAGCAAGGGAAGTTATCTGTTTTGAAAGTGCTTCTGGTTTTTCCTCCGTTATGGGCGACCCACAGGCCGTATCTGAGCCTGCCGTCGCTCAGTGCTTTCCTCAGGCAGCATGGCGTCGATGTGGTTCAGAAGGACTTCAACATCGAAGCCTATGACCTGCTTATTTCAGAAGATAATCTTAAAGCTGTCGGAGACAGGCTGCGTGCCAAATTCAAAGGCCTGGATTCAAGTGAAAGCCTGGCGCCAGGCATCGAGCAGCGGTACTACTGCGATCTTTATAAAGCAAAGTCCAATCTGGATTACATAGCCGGGGAGGTTGAAAAAGCCAAGCGTGTACTGCGGAGCAAACGGCAATTCTACGACCTTGAGGCGGCGAACCAGGCGAAAAGCATCCTCAACCGCGCCCAGGAGATTATTTCGGTGGATTGCTTCCCCACCGGGGGAGACCTGATATGGCCGAACAACGTGTGCTTCCAGAGAAAACTGGAGGATATAAAAAACATCACCCAAAACAGGGCTGAAAATCCATTCATAGACCTTTATGAACAACATCTGCTTCCGTATATTGCCGGGCAAGCCCCGGATATAATCGGCATCTCGATAACAGGTGAGCGCCAGTTGATTCCGGCGCTCACCCTCTCACGCCTGGTAAAGCAGCGCTATGGCAGTGCTCATGTTGTCATCGGCGGATACGTGGTCACCCTGCTGGCCGACGTGCTGATGAAATATGATGAATTGTTTGGCACTTTCTTCGATAGCGCTATCCTTTACGAGGGCGAGCGGCCTCTGCTCAAACTGGTTGAAAGCCTGTCACGGGGCCAAGCCCTGAACGGCGTTCCAAACCTGATTTTCCGCCAAGAAGGCAGAATATGTGCCAATAAGGTCTTGCCGCCCGAAGATATCAACGCCCTGCCCGCCCCTGATTATGACGGACTGCTGCTGGATTCCTATTTGAGCCCGGAACCGGTGCTTCCCCTTCTCTCCTCCCGGGGTTGCTACTGGGGCAAGTGTGCGTTTTGCCCCCACAACGAATCCTACCAGCTTGCCTACCAGAACCGCTCTGCGGCCAGGGTGGTTGACGATATGCAGGAATTGACCCGCAAATACGGCACTGTGCATTTTGCCTTCTCAGACGAAGCTATCTCCCCTGCTTCCATCGGCCGGATTTCAGATGAGATTATCAAACGGGGAATAAAAGTGAAATGCTCGACCAATGTCAGATTGAAGCGCCAGTTTTCCCCCGAGCTTTGCCAAAAGATGTATGACGCCGGCTTCCGGCTTTTGTATCTGGGGATGGAATCGGGATGCAACCGTGTTCTGGCGCACATGGAAAAGGGGATTACCAAAGAGACAGCCGCCGAGGTTTGTAAAAATACCTGCCGGGCCGGCATCCTTGAGGAACTGTCTGCGGGATAGCCCGCCCTCGCGGATATCTTC
>CAZPAL010000039.1:0-8575 GCA_964584525.1 uncultured Dehalococcoidales bacterium
TACAAATGGACGCAGTGGTTTTTCCTCAAGCTGTGGGAGGCCGGGCTGGCCTACCGCGCCAAAGCGCCGGTCAACTGGTGCCCGCAGTGCCAGGCCGTGCTGGCTAACGAGCAGGTGGTCAACGGTGAATGCTGGCGCTGCGAAACCGCCGTCATTCGGCGCGACCTGGAGCAGTGGTTTTTCCGCATCACCAGATACGCCGATGAATTGATGCGCCACGACGGGTTGGATTGGCCGGAGCGCATCAAAACCATGCAGACCAACTGGGTGGGAAAGAGCGAGGGCACCGACATTTCATTCGCGCTGGATGTGCCGGGGGTAGAAGAGAAGGAGGTCCGTGTCTTCACCACCCGGCCGGACACCATCTATGGCGTCACTTTCATGGTGCTGGCTCCCGAACATCCGCTGGTGGCAAAAATCACCACCGGTGAGCGCCGGGCTGAGGTCGAGGCTTACGTTGAGAAGGCGCGCCGCCAGTCTGAGATAGAGCGCCTGTCCACCGAAAAAGAAAAGGACGGCGTCTTTACAGGGGCCTACGTCACCAACCGCCTTAACGGCCAGCAGGTGCCGGTATGGATTGCCGATTACGTATTGCTGTCCTACGGCACAGGCGCCGTGATGGCGGTGCCGGCCCATGACGAGCGGGATTTCGCCTTCGCCGCCCGCTACGGCTTGCCCGTCAGGGTAGTGATTGCCCCACCCGGCTGGATGGGTGAAGCCCTTGATGAAGCCTACACCGGGGCCGGCATGATGGTGAATTCCGCACGATTTGACGGCACCCCTGCCAGCGCGGGTAAAGCCGCCGTAGCGCAGTATATCGAAAAAGAGGGCTGGGGCCACAACACGGTAAGATACAAACTGAGGGACTGGCTGATTTCACGCCAGCGCTACTGGGGCGCCCCCATCCCTATGCTTTACTGCGGGAAGTGCGGAATCGTGCCGGTGCCGGAGAGCGAACTGCCGGTGCGCCTGCCGGACAACGCCGAATTCAAGCCGACCGGCGAATCGCCCCTCAAGTACGTGACCGAATTCGTCAATACGTCCTGCCCCTGCTGCGGCGGACCGGCGCGTCGCGAAACAGACACCATGGATACCTTCATGTGCTCTTCCTGGTATTTTTTGAGATATTGCAGCCCCAACCTTGATTCTGCCGCTTTCTCACCCGAACAAATCAAGCAATGGATGCCGGTGGATATCTACACCGGCGGCGCCGAACACGCCGTCATGCACCTCTTCTACTCCCGTTTCTTCATCAAGGCCCTGCGCGATATGGGACTGGTGGAGTTCGGCGAACCCTTCACCCGGCTTTTCAACCAGGGCACCATCACCTGCCAGCATCAGAAGATGAGCAAGTCCAAGGGCAACGTGGTCAACCCTGATGATTATGTAAAGGATTTAGGCACCGATACGGTGCGCTCATACCTGATGTTCATCGGTCCCTGGGAACAGGGTGGAGACTGGGATGATTCGGGCATTTCCGGCCTGTCCAGGTGGTTGAACCGTATCTGGACACTGGCGCTGGAGCCTTACACACCAAAAACCGGCAATTCAGCGGGGGGGCTGTCGGCCAGGGACCTCCTGCGCACAAAACACCAGACCATCCGCCGCGTTTCTGAGGACATGGAAAAGCTGCGCTTCAACACCATGCTTTCGGCCCTGATGGAATATTCCAATTTCCTGAACCGCGTGCGGGAGGCCGGCAGCGTGGATATACCCGCCTGGGATGAGGCTGTGCGAACACTGCTGCTGCTGCTGGCTCCCACCGCCCCTCACTTCACCGAGGAAGTCTGGTCGCGTCTCGGCTACGCATACAGTATCCACAACCAGAGCTGGCCTCTTCACGATGAAACCCTGGCCCGGGACGAGGTGGTGCCGCTGGTAATCCAGGTCAACGGCAAGCTCAGGGACAGGCTGATGGTGACGCCTGGCATCTCCCAGGCGCAGGCCGAGCAGCTGGCCCTCTCCAGCGCCAAAGTGCAGGTGCATCTGGCAGGAAAGCAGGTGCGGCAATGTATCTTTGTGCCCGAAAAACTGATAAACCTGGTAGCTGATTAGAACGACTATGAAAGTATGCTTTATCGGCGGCGGCAACATGGGCGAGGCCATCCTGGCGGCCATGATACGGCGGGAGTTGTGCGGGGCTGGAGATATCACCGTCCACGACGCCAGCCTTCAGCGCATGGAATACCTGGTTAAGACACACGGCGTCTGCAGTTCAGCCGGCAACTGCGCCGCGGCAGCCGGAGCGGAGGTGATTGTGCTGGCTGTCAAACCCCAGAACCTCACCGAGGTTATGGCTGAACTGAAAGACAAGCTCAATCCCGCTCAACTGGTGCTCTCCATCATCGCCGGCAAGAACCTGGCTGCGCTGGCAGAGGGTCTTGGGCACCGGGCCATCGTGAGGGCTATGCCTAACACCCCGGCGCAAATCGGCAAGGGCATCACCGTCTGGACGGCCATGCCGCTCAAGGTCAGCGCGGCCCAGCGCGAAAAAGCGGTATCCATCCTGTCGGTGATGGGTGAACAGGTTTATGTGGGTTACGAGGCCTACCTGGACATGGCGACTGCCGTCAGCGGCAGCGGCCCGGCCTATGTTTTCCTTTTCATGGAACACCTGACGGCGGCGGCCATCCGCATCGGGCTGCCGGAGGACATGGCCAGGCTGCTGGTGATGCAAACCGTGCTCGGTTCCGCCGCCTATGCGGCGGGTTCCGGGCGCGAGTTAGCCGAACTCCGGCAGATGGTCACCTCTCCCGGAGGCACCACCGCCGCCGCGCTCAAGGTTTTTGAAGAAGGGCAGTTCGGGGAACTCACCGCCGGAGCGGTGGAGGCAGCCTTTTCACGAGCCAGGGAATTGGGAGGTCAGGGGGTAAAATGAACTGGTTAGATATTATCATCATCATCACTTTTGTCGCCTCGATGGTCGGGGGACTGGCTACCGGTATAATCCGGGCGGTTACGGCACTTTTGGGGCTGATACTGGCCATCGTGCTGGCAGGCCGGTTTTACCCGTCCGCCGCGGCCTGGTTGGGCTTCCTTTCGAACCAGGATATCGCCAACCTGATTGGATTTGTTTTTATCCTCATCCTGGTGATGGTTGTCAGTTATATTCTGGGGAAAATATTGCAGGCGGTAGCCAAGACCGTCATGCTGGCCTGGCTGGACCGGCTGCTGGGAGGGATTTCAGGGGTCCTCATCGCCTTTTTGTCCTGGAGCGTGATACTGGCGCTGTGGGTCAAGTTTCTGGGGGGAAGCCTGGCTGCCGATTCTTTCCTGACCCCTATCCTGCTGGACAAATTTCCGCTTATACTGGCGCTGCTTCCGGCTCAGTTTGATATAATCCGGGAATTTTTTAGTTAACCGGGAGGCCATACTCAAGCGCCCGTCCCCCGTCGCGCCGGGGAGCGGGCGTTGTCTTTTTTGGGGGGTAAACCGCGCGGGAACTAGGCGGTTTTTGGGGTTTCGCCGGGGTGCAGAGATCGCCACTTAGCCAGTAAGGCTTCATGGCTTTCTACATGCTCCGGGTCGGCCACCGCGGCGGCCACGGGGCAGATTTCGGCGCACTGCTGGGTCCGGTGGCTGCCGACACATTCGGTACAGCGCTCAGGCTCAATGTAATAAATGGTTTTACCCTCTTTGATGGCCTGGTTGGGGCACTCGCCTTCGCACGCCCCGCAGCTTATGCAATCATCTGTAATCTTGAATGACATTTACCCGTCTCCTCCTGGTATTAGAAATAATCCTGAAAAACCTACCTGCCGGTAGAGGTGACTTTATTTTTGATGGCACTGGCGACGGCCGCCGGAACCCAGTCGTCCACTTTGCCTCCCAGCCTGGCCACTTCCTTGAGCAGGCTGGAACTCAGGAACTGATATTGGGGGCTGGCCATGAAGCACACCAAATCCAGTTCCGGTGAGAGCTTTTTGGTCATCATGGCCATATCGAATTCAAATTCAAAGTCCGCGCTGACGCGCAGCCCCCGGACCATGACCTGCGCCCCGGCCCGGCGGGCGAATTCCACCGTCAACCCCGAGAATGGCTGTACTTCTATATTCGGGACATCTTTCACCGCCTGGCGGGCCAACTCGACCCTTTCTTCCAGGCTGAACATGAGCTTTTTTCCCGGTGTATCGTAAACCCCAATGACGACCCGGCCGAAAAGCCGGGCGGCACGCAGGGCAACGTCCATATGGCCGTTGGTGATGGGGTCGAAACTGCCGGGATAGATGGCGACAATCACTTTTTTTCTTCCTTTCGGAACAGGGCGATGATGCTGTCCCCGTGGCGGTATTCCCGCCGTAACGCCAGCCCGCCGTAAGCGGGTTCCAGTTTGAAAAGGGCGGAATGGGTGATGAATAAAGGCGCGCCCTCCGCCATCAAACCTGAACTATCGATTTGTTCCAGTATCTTGCCGATGGCTGTGTCCCTGTACGGCGGATCCATCAGGATAACTCCGTACTCTCCATTCAAGGCGGATAAGGCCCGGCTGACGCTCATACAGTGTACACCGGCGCTTTCGTCCAGCCTGGCCTTGACCAGATTCTCCCTGATTATATCACAACAACGCCGCTCCTGGTCAACGAAGTCCACCCACCCCGCTCCCCGGCTGAGTGCCTCTATGCCCAGCGAACCGCTGCCCGAGAACAGGTCCAGCACCCTTCCCCAGTCAGCGTCCATCGATTCCAGAGCCGAAAACAGAGCTCCGCGCACCAGTTCGGTAGCCGGCCGGGTAGGCGTGCCCCTGGGTACCTTGAGCAGGCTGCCCTTGGCGCTGCCGGCGATTACTCTCATGCTTTCCATTATACCCGATAGTACCCTGGCGGTGCGTGATACCCGGGCACCGCGAAAAATTGAACCCTAAAACGGCTAAAAACTATTGACAGAATAGATAAGGAGTGTTACACTGCTGGCAATAATGTACATTATTCTGTACAGTTTGAGTTGGAAAAGATGTTAGAAGCGGTTGCTGTTACCGAAGCCAGACAAAAGCTGCTGCCCCTGCTGGACAGAGTGGAGGAAGGGGCATACCGCTTCGTAATCACCCGCCATAACCGGCCGGTGGCGGTGGTGATGAGTTACGAGGATTACAACCGTATGACCGAAACTCTGAAATTCATGGAGAACCGTTCCTGGTCTCAACGCGTGGACCAGGGATTGGACCAGGCACGCCATGGGCGGCTGGTGGATATCACCCGGGGTGGCGACAGTCATGGCTAGGGTGATGTTGACCGCTCAAGCCTACAACGACCTGCTGGCGCTGGCGGCCTATGAGCTCGATTTGATAAAACAGACGCTCAACCAGCTAGGCACCAACCCCGCCCAGGGTCTCAGGTTATGGGGACAGGAAGGACTCTATCTGCGCCAGGCGGTCAACGACACGCGCATCATCTACCGCCTGGCGGGTGACGAAGTCCAGGTGCTGAGCATCCAGTCCCAAACCAGCCTACCAGTCAGGCCGGCGGGGCGCCTCAATCTCGCCGCCGTGGTACTGGCCGCCGGGCATACCGGTTATTCTGAAACCATGCCGCTGGCCGGCGTAGTTGACAGTTTCCTGGCAGCAGGGGTAAACAACCTCATCGTGGTGGCCGGCGACCACGCCGATGCGGTCCGGCGGGAACTGCATAGCAGGAACGTGATGCTGGTGATAAACCCGGATTACGATGACGGGTTGAGCAAATCGCTGCGTTACGGCCTCAAGATGCTGCACCCGGACACCCGGGCGGTGATGCTGTCGCTGGGCAACCGTCCTTATATCACGCCCGAAATCGTACTCAGTATCATCCGCACCTATAAAACCAGCCGGGCACCGCTGGTAGTCCCCACCCATTCCCAGATGCGCGGCCATCCGGTGCTATTCGATACCATCTTGATTCCTGAACTGATGAAATCACATGGCGACAGCGGCGGCAGAACGGTGATTGAACGTCACCAAAATGAGCTGGCCCAGTTAGACATCGCTGATTCCGCCATTCTGGAACGCACCTGGGCCAATTAACAACCTGAGGATAGACCCTGCCGGGGGAAACCAGGGTGCCGGGGTGTTTTTCTTCCACCCCGTCTTAAATACAGACCTCCCCCTCCCGTGTGGCGAGCCCTGGCTGTAATCGGGCTGAGCGGCAGGGTCTATCAACCAGGAATTACTGGCCGATGGTCTTAAAGCCGCGTTTTGCGGCTTTAAATATGCTTCGAGGAGGGAATGTGTACAAAAACCCAGCCGCCATCGCACTGGCATCGCTGCTCCTGCTGGTATTATTTTTCGTACCGGCTTGTACCAGGCCGCAGCAAGTAGAGTTGAACATCTCCGCCGCCGCCAGTCTCACCGATGCCATTACGGAAATCAACGCCCTCTATTCCGCGGAAAATCCGACAGTGAAATTTCTGGTTAACTTCGCCTCGTCGGGCACTTTGCAGCAGCAAATCGAAAACGGTGCCCCTTGCGATGTCTTTTTATCCGCCGCCACCACCCAGATGGACACACTGCAAAGCAAGGGCCTGATACTTGACCAGACGCGCCGCAACTTCGTAACCAACAGCGTTGTTTTGATTGTACCCGTAAACGGCAGCCGGAACATCACCAGCTTCGAAGACCTCACCACAGACAAAGCGAGGAAAATCTCTATCGGAGACCCCGCCTCGGTTCCGGCGGGTAACTATGCCCGGCAGGTATTCGATTTGCTGGGCATTACGTCAGCTCTTCAGCCCAAGCTTGTCCTGGCCAGCAACGTGCGCCAGGTACTGACCTACGTTGAAACCGGAGACGTGGACGCGGGAGTGGTTTATTCCACGGATACGCTTGTCTCTGACAAGGTGAAAATAGTGGCCAGCGCCCCTGCGGAAATTAACGCCAAAATCGTCTATCCCGCCGCCGTCATCAAGGCCAGCAAGAATGTAGAGGTGGCCCAACAATATCTGGAATTCCTTTCCGGTGAACAGGCCCGGGCTATCTTCGTAAAATACGGCTTCTCCGCTGTCCAGCCATAAAGATATGCTATTATAGGGGATTGAAAACGCATCTTCATGACTGAATTGTATTTAGATCCACTTTTGATATCCATCAGGACGGTGCTGGCGGCTACCGCCATCACTTTCTTTCTGGGCATCGCCGCCGCGCGCTGGATGGCGCACTATTCCGGCCGTTTCAGCGCCGCCATCGATGCCATCCTGATTCTGCCTATGGTGGTGCCCCCGACGGTGGTCGGCTTCGGGCTGCTGCTGCTCTTCGGCAGCCAGAGCCCGGTCGGCAGATGGCTGATAAGCCTGGGTGCCGGCGTGGTCTTTTCCTGGCCGGCGACGGTCATCGCGGCGGTGGTGATGGCTTTCCCGCTGATGTATATCACCTCGCGCGGGGCCTTTGAACAGGTAGAACCCAATATCGAGCGCGCCGCCCGCACGCTGGGCGCCAGCGAGTGGCGCGTCTTCTGGACCGTGACCCTGCCGCTGGCCTGGCCGGGAGTAGCCGCCGCGGCGGTGCTGGCGCTGGCCCGTTCGCTGGGTGAGTTCGGAGCTACTCTCATGCTGGCCGGCAACATTCCAGGTAAAACCGCTACCATCCCGGTAGCCATCTACTTTGCCATCCAGGCCGGTGACATGAACCAGGCGCTGGTGCTGGTGGGGGTGGTACTGGTTATCTCGGTGCTGTCGCTGACAGCCATCGCCTACTGGAAAGGCCGGGGCGTCAAAACCCGGACGTGTTCGTAATACGATGCTGACGGTAGATATAAAACGGGAACTTCCAGGATTCAAACTGGATGTCAGTTTCGTCCTTGAACAGGGGGTGATGGCCGTGCTGGGCGCTTCAGGCGCGGGCAAGACCATGACGTTGCAGTGCATCGCCGGGCTGTTACAGCCTGATTCAGGGCGCATCGACCTCAACGGCAAACCGCTTTTTGATTCCGGCGCCGGCATCAATCTGCCCTCTCAAAAACGCCGGGTCGGCTTCGTTTTCCAGAATTATGCCCTCTTTCCTCACCTGACCGTCATCGAAAACATCGCTTACGGCATTCGCCACTTGCCCCGCCCCCGGGTTGATGAACGGGCCAATCAATTGATGGAGCTGATGCACGTCAGCACCCTGGGAGGAAGATTCCCGGCGCAACTTTCCGCCGGGCAGCAGCAGAGGGTGGCGATAGCGCGCGCCCTGGCCCCGGAACCGGAGATACTGCTTTTTGACGAGCCTTTTTCGGCACTGGACGTGCAGTTA
This sequence comes from uncultured Dehalococcoidales bacterium, assembly GCA_964584525.1. GTDB lineage: Bacteria > Chloroflexota > Dehalococcoidia > Dehalococcoidales > UBA1222 > CAZPAL01. The sequence goes on from CAZPAL010000039.1 coordinate 8,201, forward strand.
AAGGAACGGCTGGAACTGGAGTTCCTGGCCTTGCAGGAACACTACAAAGGCGAGATGCTGCTGGTGACCCACGACCTGGCCGAGGGATACAAACTGGGAAACAAAATCGCCGTTTTCCAGGCCGGCAGCATCGTCCAATGCGGCAGCAAGCAGAACGTGTTCTTCGCACCCGCCAACCGCACCGTCGCCCGCTTGACCGGCATACGCAATCTTATGAAAGGAAAAGTCACACGGGTTGACGGGCAGGCGGCCTGGGTGTTCATTCCCGCCTGGCAGACAACCCTGGAAGTGAGGCCGCCCGCCGCCCGGCCGTTAGCCCTCGACCAGCCGGTGTCGGCAGGCATCCGCCCCGAGCACATCCGGCTGGCAACCGGT
>CAZPAL010000039.1:8585-10147 GCA_964584525.1 uncultured Dehalococcoidales bacterium
GGGGCCGAATCGCCTGCCCTGCCGTATCCTGCAGGTCGCGGAGGGCATCTCCAGTTACTCATACCGCTTCCAGGTTTCAAGTGACGGCGAGGGCCAGCACCTCCTCAACGCCACCGTGCCCAAGGGCGGGCATCCGTGCCTGCGGCTGGACGAGTGCTGCGACATTTTCCTGCCGCCCGAGCATATGGTCGTCATCACCGGGTGAAATGGATTTTTGCCGCCCTGGGTCTTATCAGGTAAAATGAAAAGGTGACGAAAGGTCACCGGGGAGAAAGTAATGTCCGTATCCAACCTTAAAGTGCTTATCCGGGGCGGCGGAGAACTGGCCAGCGCGGTGGCTTACCGCCTGGCTGAATGTCATTTCCGCGTGCTGATGACCGAAACCGCCCACCCGGAAGCGGTCAGGCGCCGGGTGTCGTTCTGCGAAGCCGTGCATGACGGCGAAAAGACCGTCGAGGGACTGACGGCGCGGCTGGTTGACAGCGCCGACGACATCTACGCCGCCTGGCGCGAAGGCAAGCCGGCGGTCATGGTTGACCCGGAAGCCAAAATCCGGGAACTTATCAAACCGGATGTAGTGGTGGACGCCATCATCGCCAAGAGGAATTTGGGCACCCGCATCACCGATGCGCCGCTGGTCATCGGGCTGGGTATCGGTTTTACCGCCGGGCAGGACGTCCACGTAGTGGTTGAAACCAACCGCGGCCACGACCTGGGACGCGTGCTGCGCCAGGGCATCGCCGAAGCCGATACCGGGCACCCGGGGGTGATTGCGGGCTATTCCAGGGAGCGCGTCATGCGCGCCCCGGCGGAAGGCATTTTCCGGACTACCCGCAATATCGGCGACACCGTGCCGGCCGGGGCCATCGTAGCCTACGTCGGAGAAGAACCGATGAAAGCGCTTATCCCTGGCATCATCCGCGGGCTGCTGCGCGACGGAACGCGCGTTATCAAGGGCATGAAGAGCGGGGACATCGACCCCCGCTGCGACATCCGCAACTGCGACACCATTTCGGACAAGGGGCGCGCCATCGCCGGAGGGGTGCTGGAAGCCATCGTCGCCCACTACAACCAGCTCTAGGGTACCGGCATGGATATCGAAGACCTGATAGCCGTCAACCGCCTGTGGCACAAAATCTACCCCTACACCGCCCGTCAGGTGATGGAGGCCTTTGGCCGGAAGAACGGGCGCGCGCTGGAACTGGGACCTTTTGCCGGCGGCATCAGTTTCGTTTTGGCGGAGAAGTACCCGGCGCTGGAGCTGACCATAGCGGCGGATAATGCCGATTACATTGATTATCTTGAGACCGAACTGGAGCAGCGCCGCCTGAAGGAGCGTATCAGGTTAATCGAAGCTCCCCTGACAGGCATGCCTTTCGCCGCTGGAGCGTTCGACCTGGTGATACTGCGGGGCGCTTTTTTCTTCATTATGGACCAACCGGGAATACTGGACGAGATACACCGCCTGCTCGGCCCCGGGGGACTGGCGTTCGTGGGCGGCGGCTACGGCAAAGACATCCCCAACGCATTGATAGATGAGATAGCCGCCGAGTCACGCCTGC